>DATHIE010000037.1:0-9051 GCA_035316905.1 Chryseolinea sp.
CAACGAATTCTGATTTGCTCTTTTCGAGCTGTAGAATAGGTTTCAGTTCATCAAGATAAGTTGAGGCCGCCTCGTTAACATCTCTTATCACACCTGAGCGCCCAGCAGAACGATCACGCGTTGACGTTATAAACGAGGGCAATCCTGTTTCCCTGGAATAAAAGATTTTTCCAGGATTCTTTTGTGGCGCGTTTGGAAAGGATAGGTTCTTCTTAAGCATCAAGCTCTGTATGCCCTGACGTGCAACAAGATTGCCTCGTGACGACCTGTTGATCTTCAATGCCCCCAGTGATGTGGTATTAACCGACGTCTTCCGCTTCTTCTTAGAGTCAAATGTTTGTTGCGCCTCGATTGAATGCACCACCCCAACCGTGAGCAACGTGAGGATAACAATCGACCAGAAGTTTTTCATAGGAGGGCTATTTAAATTTCTATCAGTGCGAACCCGGGCTAAACGTTAATCGTGACATTGCTGTATTTATTTTGCTGTACAATTTCCGCGCCTCTTCTGGTGCCGGATACTCTGCATGACCCCATGTAATCCTGCTTTCCTTACCCTCATCATTGAGGGCAAGCGATGAGTACATGTTTCCTGGGTGAATGAAATCGGGGGATGATTCTAGAACTGCTTTTGCTCCTTTAAAGTATTTCTTTGTGGCGCATTTTTTCAGCTTACTCTCTTCGGTATACGCAATTTCACCAAGCCCCTGCCCTTTCATTACTTTACCATCTCTGGTTATTTTGTAAACTGTCGCTGTACCTGCAACCCCGCCACCGCTACTAACTAACAGGTAACTTTCCTGCGCAAAACTAACGCTGACAAGAAATGACAAAAACAGGCCAATTTGAAGGCTCTTCATGAGAGAGGGTATTTCTAAAGATACTATCAAATAACCAAAATTTTAAAAAAAGATACATCCCATAAAAGTAGGATTTCGCGACGCCTCGATAAACATTGTGAATTGCAGTTGCCTGCTCGTTACAAATTAAGGGTTTGATTAAGAGGGCGTTGACAAAAGGAGGTCCAAAATTGAAAAAAATCAGTCAGCGTTGAGATTCTGGCTACGTCAATCAAGCCAGTTCGAAGGTGTGCGTTTATTGCTATGGCGTGCCCCGACTTTTTAAGCGTATCTAATATCACAGCATTCGACATTGGAAATTGGGCATTGGGCGTTCGACATTATTCTTTGACACCGCTGCACGGACGATTTCAACTTCATACCGACTGAATGACCAATGTCCAATGTCCAACTCCGAATGTCGAATGGTACCTTCATTCAAGTCCCCTTAAGGGGATTTAGGGGTTTTCACTACAAACAATGCATTTTCTAAATACCCTGTAACGGGTATCTGACATGCTAGCCGACTGAGGTTAGTTGCATTGGGAAGGGTGTCAATCATATCGAGTTCGCTTTCCTTTGGGGGAGGCAAGGCATTTAAACCGCTTTTTACTTCTACGTGACAAGTAGCACACAAGGCCATGCCACCACAGGTTGCCTGAATGGAATATTCCGATGCTTTTAACACCTCCATCAGGCTTAGTGTAATGCCTTCGGGAATCTCAATAAGCTTTACAGATCCGTTATGGTCTTCTACATGAAAAGTTATCATTCCTTCCATCTGAGAATTTTTCTAAAAAGCATTTACTCCGTTTACTGTCGTGTATTTGAAACTTAGTTTCTGTTTGGGATAAACAAACCGGAATGCACTCTGCGCCATCAAGGCAGCTTCATGAAAGCCGCACAGGATCAATTTCAATTTGCCGGGATATGAGTTGATATCACCGATTGCATACACACCTTCAATGTTTGTTGAGTAATCCAGTGTATTTACGACAATTGCCTGCTTGTCCATGTTAAGGCCCCAATCTGCTATGGGTCCCAGCTTCGGACTAAGACCAAACAATGGGATTAGAAAATCTGCGTCAAGCTCCGTGACTCGTTTCTCCCGGTCTACGCAGGAAATTGATTTCATCGTTCCGTTACCTTGAATCGTTTGAAGGTTTGTGTTCAGCAAAAGGTTGATCCTTCCACTACGGGCAAGCTCTGCTACTTTTTCGGCTGAGTCAGGTGCACCACGAAAAGACTCATTGCGATGGATGAGCGTCACGTGTTTTGCAATGTCGGCAAGGTGAATGGTCCAGTCCAGTGCGGAGTCGCCGCCACCGGCGATTATTAGTTTCTTATCACGAAACGTTTCCGGATCCTTAACCATGTATACCACGCCTTTACCTTCAAAATGTTCAATGTTTTCAAGCTCGGGTTTACGCGGCTCAAAACATCCCAGGCCACCGGCGATCACCACCACGCGGCATTGAATGGTTGTACCATCAGTGGTGCTCAGGGTAAATGTGCCATCGTCATTGCGAAGAAGGCTGCTAACTTTTTCACCTAATGTAAAGGTCGGCTTGAAGGGTTCGATCTGTGTCCTGAGATTATCAACGAGCTCGCCGGCGTTGATCTCCGGAAATCCGGGAATATCATAAATAGGTTTCTTCGGATAAATCTCTGACAGCTGCCCGCCGATCTGCGGAAGAACGTCCACGAGGTGACATCTCATTTTCAGCAACCCTGCTTCAAATACCGCAAACAAACCAACGGGTCCCGCCCCGATAATACAAATGTCCGTGCTGATCATATTTCAAAAAGCTATTTGTTAGCTTAAAATTAGTATAAATATTATTAGTACAACAACTAATTCCCTACTTTAAATACGCAGAACACAGCAAAGAGTTCCGCATTTAGCTCAGATTAGCGTAAATAGTATTGAGAACTTTTTTGAATTGGTTGAAATCCCGCTCGGTAAGTCCATCCCATGCTTTAAGCCTTACAGCGCGGATCCTGGGCTTAAGCTGTTCTACTTTCTTTCCGCCTGCCTTCGTAAGTGAAACTATAAAGCTACGACGGTCCGACGGATGCAGGATCCGTTCTGTGAGACCTTTCTTGCAGAGAAGATCGATTATTCGTGTAAGAGTGGGATTGTCTTTATTGATGAGCTCTGCCAATGCATTTTGCTTCATCTGCGGATGTTCGTACAAATGTTTTAACACCAGCCATTGATCAACGGTGACATTGAACCCCATTTCCTTGAACTGCTGCTGAGCATATTGTTTTACTCTCCTGGCCGTCCGGTCTAATAATAGGGAGTAGGCGTTGTAGGACTCTTCATTCATTGGTACGAATAATTAGTATGACAAAAATCTAAACAATAGTAGCAAAAAACCTAAACACTATTTTAACTCTATTCCGTCATCCTGAGCTGGGGATGGATTAATGCAGGTCACGAAGGCCACGAAGAACCACGAAGGCCACAACGCATTTCTCATTGTGATGCGCCACCGCTATGGCTTTAGCGCACGCGGTCGTTGTGCAAACTTAGTGCGCATCGTGACCCTGCATTTTTATTTCGCGATGCTACTCCAAATGCATACTGCAAAACTTCCTTTATTGAACACTAGTGAGCACCTCTTTTAACATTTTTTCCGTGACCCACGGTGTCTAACTCAGGATAACGGTTCTTAAGATGTCGGTTTTTAATTAAATAGAGCTGCTTATCTTTATAAAGACAACTACTATGTTATGGTCACAATAAAAGAAGCCTCCGCCTGGGCACTGTCGTATCCCGAAGCTGTTGAACAGCCACACTTTGAGAAGACCTCATTTCGCGTGCGGAAAAAGATCTTTGGAACGCTTGATAAAAAGACGCAAAAGTTCTGCGTCAAGCTTTCGGAGGTCGACCAGTCTGTGTTCTCTGATTTTAATCCCGGCGTTATCTATCCGGTACCGGGAGGCTGGGGAAGACAGGGATATACCCTTATTGAATTAAAAAAGGTAAAGAAGACGGTGTTCAAGGACGCACTGCAAACATCATATACTATCGTTGCACCGAAGCGTCTTGCGGAGCTTGTGCTCAAGTGAGAGGCTTAAGGGTGCAGAAAATACTTGAGTGTTGACATATTGATTGTTGATTCCGCCTTCGCGAGACGCTTGCGCCACCGCTATAGCTTTAGCGCACGCGGTCGGACGGACACAGTGTTGAATGTTTTCGAAGCTGGTAATCCTCCGGCATTGGCGACCGACTTGCAGTAAAGAACACTTAAACTGCATTTTGATCTTTTGATGAACAGTCGTGCTTGTGCCAAATGTGTCTTTGATCGCAGAGTAATAGTTGCGCAGCTCTTAACGCGATTTATTAGAGATGATTTGAGAGCCGCTTCTCGAAACCCCTAAATCCCCTAAAGGGGACTTGAATGCACTTTCTAAAATTGATTCCCCCGTTAGGGGTCCCAGGGGTCAAACGGTATTCCTCCCACCTTCGCACTGAGGCAGCGCCGGCGGGCACGCATTGCTCATTGCTCATTGCAATTGCTTCTGCAACTTTTCCAGCCCTTCGAGATTTCTCTGAAGAACTTTTTCAACATCTTCACTTTCAATATGTCCCAGGATTCCGATCGTTCCTTTAAAGCCAGCCTTTTCAAGAACCTTCAACATCTCAAGCTCCTTATCGCCGCTTCCAACAGTTAATATTTGTGGACCTTCCTTCTTCATGCCGTTGATATTTACTGTCCATAACCACGGCTTCATTTTATCCACCAAAGATGGAAAAGCTTCAATCTGATGATGTCCGTGATGAAAACTATAGACCAATCCAAAAAGAGGATTGTTCAATTTTTTTAGAATCTTGATCTCATTGTCCGGCTCTCCAAACCAATCGCCGTGATTGTACAGGCCAATTCCTTCGACGAAACTTCCCGTTCGTTCACGGAGGTAGTTCAGCATATCAACTCCTTTGGTGACCTTTGCATCATCCGTTTCATCGGCATAAAAGTTATTGTTGAACCCAACCCATAATCTTGTCGTCAGTCCAGACTCCTTGATAATTTTAAGGATCTCTTCATTGTCCTCGCTCAACTGTCCGACGCGATCGCCTTCCTTATCGATCCACAACCAAACCGCTGCCATTTTTATTCCTGCCTTTTTAGCGAGGCTGATCTCTTCAGCAAAAGTCGGGACGTGCTGATGTCTCCAATCATATGCGTACTGAGTGAGGCCTAATCGCTTTAGCATTTCCACTCGCTGCGCCGGAGTGCGATTTTGATTGTCGAACGGTACGATACACCACGCGATGAGATTTTCCTTCGCGAATAAGTTTTTCTTTTTATTCTGCGATTGAGTTACGAGCGGGAGCATCACGCTCATAAACAACGCAGCAGCAAGCATTGCAAAATTTTTCCTTTTCATATAAAATTGCTCAAGTGATTATCCTTTATAAAGATAATGTTGCCTGATACTTCTGTGCTATCTTTATTTAAGATTTTAGACCTTTCACCCCTAAATCCCCTTCAGGGACTTAAATGCACATGACGAATAATCCCAGCGGAAACTCTGCGTCTTGGCGTCACCGCGGTAAAAAAATGCCAACTATCCTACAAAGTGCGCCGGTCAAGGCCTTCGAACCACGTTTAACGTTTAACGATTAACGATTAACGGACCGCCAAATGAAAATTTTAACATGCACAACTCCCGAACAGTTTGAATACAGCAGTGGAAAAAAACCGGAGTTAACAGAAGGGCAAGCAATAATAAAAGTCAAACGTATCGGCATATGCGGAACGGATTTGCATGCGTTCGAGGGCACGCAGCCCTATTTCACCTATCCAAGAATACTCGGTCATGAACTCTCCGGCGAGCTTATCGACTTTGAAGGAGTTGATGGATTTCGAAAAGGAGAGGTTGTTACGTTCATTCCCTACTTCAATTGCGGAAAGTGTATCGCTTGCCGTGCGGGTAAGACAAACTGCTGCGCCCAGCTAAAGGTCAGCGGCGTACATGTAGACGGCGGAATGGTAGAATATTTATCGGTTCCCTCCTATTCTCTTGTACATGGCGAAGGGCTCAGCGAAGATGCACTTGCCTTGATCGAACCGCTTTCAATTGGCGCGCACGCTATCCAACGAGCAAACATACGTCCAGGTGAATTTGTTCTTGTTATCGGGGCCGGACCAATCGGACTCGGTGTAATGGAGTTTGCACGGGTCGCGGGGGGAAAGGTGATCGCTCTCGACATAAATCAATCCCGGTTGAACTTCTGCCGTTCCAGGGCTGATCACAGCGTCCTTGCCGGATCGGATACATTAGATATCCTAAAAGAAATTACATCCAACGATATGCCTAGTGTTGTTATCGACGCCACAGGAAGCCTCAAAGCGATCAACGGTGCGTTTCAATACATGTCACACGGTGGCCGTTATATCTTAGTAGGGTTACAAAAAGAGAACATCACCTTCAGTCACCCCGAGTTCCACAAGCGTGAGGGAACACTGATGAGTAGTCGTAATGCGACACGCAAGGATTTTACAGACGTCATTCATTCTTTGAAAACCGGCAAGATAGATCCGACCACTTTTATCACACACCGCGTTCCGTTCGACAAAGTAAAAGACGAGTTTGTGGGGTGGCTTGATCCGGCTGCTGGCGTTATAAAGGCCATGGTTGATGTGTACTAAGTAACCTGATTGCTCAATCTATTTGCTTTCGACATTGGAAATTGCTTGCCCGTCCGACAGGCGGGGACATTGGGCGTTCGACATTGTTTCTGGTAAGAATTTCCAATGTCCAATGGCCAATGTCCAACTCCGAATTTCGATAGGAATGGCTCAACTTAAGACTTTGTTGAAGAAAACATCTACTCTTCTGCCCTTTAAACAAACGTAATTCAATCTGTCCGCAGCATTAACCAGCCACAAACATTTTAAACAGTGGCCGATATTATTGCCGGCAAATCATTACATTAATTGTCCTAATCAACTACCCGAAATCTTATTTTCATGAAAGGTGACAATTATATCCAGCCACGTCGAAGTTTTGTTAAATCGATGCTGGCAATGCCCTTTGTTGCTGCAGGTGCATTGGGAGCAACTTCCACATTCGCGAATTCCGCAAATCATCCAATAGCTAGTTCGCTCAAAGTAAGTCTGAATGCATTTTCCTTCAACGATCCCTTAACGAAAGGGGCCATGTCAATCGACGATATGATTGAATTTTGCGCTGAGAAGGGATTTCTTGGGGTGGACATAACAGCTTATTATTTTCCAGGATATCCCGTCGTACCTGCAGACGACTTTCTCTATCACGTCAAGAAAAAAGCATTCAACCAGGGAATAGAAATCAGCGGAACGGGTGTCAGGAATGATTTCACAGAACCAGACCCCAATAAACGAAAGGAAAGTGTTCTCCTGGTAAAACGGTGGATAGAGGCTGCAGAAAAAATTGGTGCGCCCGTTATCCGGATATTTTCAGGCAATCAAAAAACACCTGGGCATTCCAGAGAACAAGTCCTTGATTGGATGATAAAAGACATTCATGAATGCATCGACCATGGCAAACGCCACGGTGTTGTCGTTGCCATCCAGAACCACGACGACTTTATTAAAACCGCCAACGATGCTATTCAAGTCCTTAGTGCTGTAAGCTCTGAATGGTTCGGATTGATACTCGATACAGGAAGCTATCGGATTGGAGATCCTTACAGTGAGATCGAAAAAACGGCAAAGTTTGCCGTCAACTGGCAGATAAAAGAAAAAGTGTTTGTCGATGGCAAAGAAACTGACGTTGATATGGATCGGCTTATAAGGATCATAAAAGATTCGGGATACGTGGGTTATATTCCTCTGGAAACATTAGGGGAAGGCGATCCTAAGGCGAAGATCAGCGCGTTACTGGGCAAGGTGCGCAACTCCTTAACAAAAGTGTAAATGTTAAATAATCTTGATATGAATGAATTATCGGACAAAATAAATTCCACAGTTCCAAGAAGAGAGTTCATTGCATCTATGGCTGCAACGGTTGGACTGGCCGCCATTCCGGGATTGGGGAGCGCACAAGCATATGTGCCGTTAAACCAATCAAAGTTAACGGTACAACAGGTGATCGACATGATCCTTAAAGAGATACCGGGAGCACCGTTTCCGAAAACCGTCGATACCCTTAAATCGGGAGATGGAAAGCAAGTTGTCACAGGCATTGTTACTACAATGTTCGCGACCGTAGAGGTAATTCGGAAGGCAGTTTCGGTTGGTGCGAACTTCATCATCGCCCATGAACCGACGTTCTATAATCATTTGGACGAGACTGCGTGGTTGGATGGCGATCCTGTCTTTCAATTCAAGAACGATCTTCTTAAAAAGAATGGCATTGTTGTTTGGCGTTTCCACGACTATTGGCATACTCACCGCCCTGATGGCGTATTGATGGGTGTGTTGGAAAAGATGGGATGGAAAAATTATTACAACAAGGATAATCCGCAGATGATTAACCATCCAGGAATGACCCTTGAGGAAATCATCGCTCAGGCAAAAAAAGGATTAGGTATACGTCAGGTTAGAATTATTGGAGACCGCAAACAGGTATGTAAGCGTATCGCTCTATTGCCCGGTGCGGCTGGAGGAACGACGCAAATCAAATTACTTCAAAAGGAAAAACCCGACGTCCTTATCGTTGGAGAGGTGCACGAATGGGAAACTGCGGAGTACGTCAGGGACGCTCGGGCGATGGGAACATCGATGTCACTCATCGTTCTGGGACACTCCGAAAGCGAAGAGCCGGGAATGGAGTGGCTGGTTCCGTGGCTGCAGCCAAAAGTCGGTGCTCTGAAGGTAACACACGTTGCGTCACACAATCCATTTATGGAGGCGTGATACTCTCTCATGAGTTCAATTGCACACAATACTTGAGTGTTGATTGTTGAGATATTGATTGTTGAGTGTTGAAATCTGGATCAAATGTCTATCCGAAAACACTCAACAATCAACAAAACAATAAATCAATGCTCAAGTGGTTTTCAGAACTGATGAAATCCCATGGAGACAAACTCCAGCACACTAGGCAGCGCATTACGCCAGTAGCTCCATGTATGACCGCCATCCTGTATCCTGAATTCGTGTGGTATTTCCTTCTTCCGCATTGCAATATGAATAAGTGAATTTCCTTCAAATAGGAAGTCGTCGTCGCCGCAGTCAATATACCAACGCACTGCTTTTTTCTGATCATCAGG
>DATHIE010000038.1:0-5620 GCA_035316905.1 Chryseolinea sp.
GAACCAGTAAATCTACAGGCAAAGTGAGGAGCTCATCCGCGTTGATCCTTTCTGCGCCGTCGAATCCTTCAAGCGAACCTTTTTTGTGTTCGCGGTATTCAATGGCTTTGTCAATGTCAATACCCTTTTCATTGAAGTAAGCGCCCGAAAGGTCACTCACCGCCTGGACAATCAATCCTCTTTCATTGAGCAAACGTGCGGCCCACGAACCAACATTTCCAAACCCCTGTACAGCACACGTTGCTTTATATGGATTGATCTTTAATTTTTCCATCGCCGCCATCGCCGATACCATAACACCACGGCCCGTAGCTTCGGTGCGCCCTAGCGATCCGCCCATAACCAAAGGCTTGCCGGTAACAACGGCGTGCGTCGTCATCCCTTTGTTCCTGGAGTACTGGTCCATCAACCAGGCCATTTCGCGAGGACCTGTACCCATGTCGGGCGCCGGAATATCCTGATCAGGTCCAAAGACATCAGCCATAGCTTGAGTATATGCGCGCATCAGACGTTCGATCTCTCCCGTCGACATTTCACGTGGATTGCAGGCAACTCCACCTTTTGCGCCGCCATAAGGAATATCAACCACAGCACACTTCCAGGTCATCCATGCTGCCAGTGCTTTAACTTCGTCAAGGTTCACGTGCGGATCGAATCGAATCCCGCCCTTTGATGGTCCAAGAATCGTTGAGTGAATAACCCTGTAACCTTCGAAAACTTTTATTACACCATCATCCATCGTAACAGGCAACGATACAATTACCTGCCTGGCCGGATTTTTTAATACGTTGTAAATTTCTTCTTCCAGCCCAAGTATCTGAGATGCCTTGTGAAACCTGGTCATCATTGCTTCAAAAGGATTCTCCGTGTCTTTTAGTGGAGCAGGTTCAAGGTATGCCATAGGTGATGTTAGAATTTAATTATCCCAGAAGTTAGACAGTAATTCCTGATGAACCTTTTTATCAACTGTTAAAAAATTGAGGTCATTGAAATAACTGGCCGAAAACGGTTGCAAAGTTAGATTAATTTCCCGGATGACACGGCTTTTGATAGAAAAAGCAACCTGGTGTTGTCGTCGCCCTATAAAGATTTGACGGTTGCACCACGTCCTTAATAATCTTTTGTTTCTTTTCTATTTGATCGAAGGAAATTTTGAAACGAAGTCGCGCGGACAACCTATTTTTTTTGCTTGCGAAGATTTTCCAGTTCAGTTATGTCAGCTTGCAGTCCAAGGATTCCTGTTTCGTCTAAAGGATCGATATAAAAGGGCATCTTAATCGTCTTTAGCGTCTGTCCACCGTCTTGATGGATATATTCTGTTCTTCCTGAGGCGATGATTTTATGTTCGGCCTCCAGCCAGTCGGATGCATCCTTCTGATCATAAAAATCAAAGTCTGATTTGCCAATCAATCCTTCAGGGGAATCAAAGCCGTGAAACCTGGAAACGGTATCATTGACCACGAAGAATTTTCCGTTGTATTGTTTCAGAAAAACCTTCAACGGTATCTCGTTGAGTATCCGAATAAGCATTTTTCTGGTGGCTTCCATTTCTTTGTTAGCCTTGTCAGCCTGGATTTCTTTTGTTTTGATCGCTGTGATATTTGTGAGGAAGACGAGTATCCGATCGATACCATTGACTCCCTGAAGTGGATAAAAGCCTGTTCTTAGCCAGCAAAGATTTTTGCTTGCGTCGACAAATGTAAACACCTGTTCTTCCGCCTTGCCATCCATTACTTTCTCCCACAAAAGGCTGAAAAGTTCTGTGCCATCTGATCCTTTTTCCATCAATGAACCGAAGGACTTCCCATAAAGATCCTGGGCCGTAAAATTCAACGTCTGAAGGAAACGGTCGTTTAACTTTGTAATATCTCCCTGGCGATTAAGTTCAACGGTAGCGGTAAGCGCGTTAATCGCCTTGAATAACTCTTCCATTTCCAGGTTCACCTTCCTCATGTCTTCCTGTGTAACATAAAGTTCCTCTACATTCTGCTTCATGCGTTCCTCCTGGTCTTTCATCTCCTGTTCACGACTTAGGGATTTTTCCAGAAGTTTTTTGGTGTCCTCGCTAACGCGGATTGTCGATATACTTTGGGCAAACGCTTCTGCAACCTTGTCCATGAACTCAAGTTCGTATTTCTTGAAGGGGCTGAAACTTGCAATCTCCAAAACTCCAATGGTTGAATCTTTAAGGTTTAGAGGAACGATTAGAATACAACCCGGATTCGCCTGCCCTAATCCTGACGTTATGCTCACGTAATCTTGTGGAACCTTGGTGAGATACAGCGAATGGCGCTCGAGATAACACTGACCTACAAGTCCTTCGCCAGGTTTAATACTTCTCTTTAGGAATTTTTTGCGTTCAAAGGCATAACAAGCAAGTAGATCAAGCTCGTTTTGATCATTCAAAATGAATACTCCTCCCTGATTGGCTTTCACATGTTTAATTAATCGAGAAACAACTTCTTGACTCATGCTTTTTATCTCAGTATGCGAGCCCATCACCTCACGTAACATGGCGAGTCCTTCGTTTACCCAACTTCTATGTCTCTCTGTGTCCGCATCGCTTTTGAACTTCTCATAGATTTCGCGAAGGGCAGTGTCGATCACCTCTTCACCTGTGATATCCTTTTCTTTGTCGTATTGTCCGGACTTTATCTTTCCGATAATAGTAGAGATACCATCGATGAGCTGGACTTTGTCCGCATTGTGATCTGCCAATGTTTGTTCATGAAATTGGTTTCTGGTCACAAACAAAAGAAAAAGTATAAGCAGGATCGGTAATAATTCCAGAAGGATTACGAATGGGGCTTTTTCGTGCAGCACGAACCAACCTTCAGCCAGGACACTCAGCTGGTAAACAGCCGCAATTGTAAGGGCGATGGAAACAGTGATGAAAAGAAAAAACCGGTTCTTTTGAAAGGGAGTCTTGTTTAGCCACAGTGCTGGACCCATATGTATGATAGGATTTGAGGAGAAATAATACAATAAAATCCTCGCAAAACCTTTTTTTATTCTCCAAAAGGAGAAGACTGCCTTATGACCAGTAGTTCAGATTCGTCAAAAGATCTCAAGGTAAGCGACGATAAATGGAGCAGATATTAGCAGGCCATCAAAACGATCCAGGAAGCCACCGTGACCTGGGATGCTGGTCCCTGAATCTTTGATCTCTATACTTCTTTTGAGCAGCGATTCAACAAGATACCAAACGTTCCTCCGATGATAATGATCAAGCCAATAATTATCCACTGCACTAAGGTGATAGAATGAAAGAATTGTGAAAGACCATACGCAAAGATCAACGCGAGCAACGCGCCTCCAAAAAATCCTTCCCATGATTTCTTTGGTGAGATGCGTTCAAATAATTTCCTTTTTCCGAAAAGTGTTCCGGCAAAGTAAGCGCCCGTGTCGCTGGCCCAGAGGATGAACAAACAACCAAAAATAATTTCATAGTTATACGAGTTGCCTTCAAAGGCAGCTATGTTAAGCAGTGCAAAGGGAACTGCCACATAAAAGATCCCAAGAAATGTAAAAGCTATGTTGGTAAACGGTTTTCGCTCGAATTTCTTGTAAAGCTTTATCATGTAGACGCAAGAAACAATGGGGAAGATGAGAAAGTAATAGCGGTAAGAAATAACTCCTTTTTCGATGAAGAATGACAGCAGGAAAATAGATACGCCGCAGATGGTGCCGAATGTTTTTTGAGGCACTACGCCGTCAAGACCGGCCAACTTATAAAACTCGAGTAGAGCGAATAAGGTAATAATGAAAAATATCAGGCAGTAAGTCCATTCACTGATGCAAACGCCGGCGATAATTGCCGCCGATCCCAATAGACCTGTGATGATGCGCTGCGTAAGGTTATTGTATTTTGTTATAGTCGAAGTCACTCTTGTTGATAAAAAATTTAAGCTGCAAAATTAGAACTCTCAGGCTAACGGACTATTGCCGGTGTAAGAATTGTCAACCCTTTCTACCGGTGGATCAACCTTTGTGTAGTGATGCCATATATAATAAATCAGGCCGATTGACAGGAGCGCGCAGGCAATGACGAATTTAGCCGGTGGAACCTCGTTGCCTTCGATGTCGATGGTAGTGATCTTTGTTTGGTTTAAGTAGACCATGACTACAATAAAAGCGTTGTTGACAAAATGAGAAAATATGGGGATCAAAAGGTTGCCGGACCAATAATAAAGATATCCGAAGAGTGCGCCCAGAAGGAGACGAGGAATAAAGCCAAAAAATTGAAAGTGAATAGTGCTGAAGATAGCTGCCGACAGCCAAATTGCAAGATGGATTTTCAGGCTTGCCCGCCAAATCTCTCGTTGGAGAAGTCCCCTGAATACTAACTCTTCTCCTATTGCCGGTAACAAACCAATAACGAAAATGCCGGCGAACATTTTGCCCAATGAGCTGAAGTTAGTCATCTGTTCAGTGAGCTTGGCACCCAACTCTTCTTTTTCTATTGCCCACTCCTCAAACCCTTGCAGGATTTCAGGGAATTTGACGTTCATATTCCAGACCATGATAGGCGACAACGCAATCGGAAACACAACTCCCAATAATGCGACGACCAATAGTATCGTTGGGAGGTTGGCTTGAACAGGAAAGAAGGGTCGTAGACTTTTATGTTCGAGTTGAGTGATGTAGATAATCGGAAACAATATAAGGCTCACAAGCGTGCCCGTTCCTTGCAAAATGAGGATGGCATCAAAAGCGTCAGGCTTCAATGCAAAATTTTGAAGATCCCTTATAAAATCTCCGTCATAAAAATTCGCAGCAATGGTGCCACCCAGTAGTGGTCCCACAACCAATCCAATCATGACAACCAATAGTATCATGAGTAAGGATCGAAATGGCGATTTATCGGAAACTAAGTTAAGGGGCATTCCCGTTGCGGAATTACTGTTTATCTTTGCGCCAAATATGGTGAAAATAGGCCAAATTGAACTGGGTGATTTCCCCCTGCTGCTGGCGCCAATGGAGGACGTTAGCGACCCCCCGTTCCGTGCAGTCTGTAAGGAGGGTGGAGCGGATCTGATGTACACCGAATTTATTTCTTCGGAAGGACTCATCCGGGATGCAGCAAAAAGCCGGCAGAAGCTCGACATTTTTGAGTATGAAAGGCCCATCGGAATTCAATTGTTTGGAGGGGATATCGGGAACATGGTGCAGTCGGCTGAAATAGCCACCGAAGTAAACCCCGATCTTATCGATATTAATTATGGATGTCCTGTGAAAGCTGTGGCGTGTAAAGGTGCTGGTGCTGCCCTATTACAGGATATTCCTAAGATGGTGAAAATGACATCCGACATTGTGAAGTGTACACCCTTACCCGTCACAGTGAAGACCCGGTTGGGATGGGATGACAAAACGAAAAATGTTGTAGAAGTTGCCGAGCGCCTGCAGGATATTGGTATTCAAGCGCTCACCATTCATGGACGTACTCGCGTACAGATGTATAAGGGATCGGCTGATTGGACATTGATTGCTAGGATCAAAGAAAATCCCCGGATGAAGATTCCAATCTTCGGTAACGGCGACATTGATTCCCCGCAAAAAGCCTTGGAGTACAAGAGCATTTACGGGGTTGATGGTGTGATGATCGGTCGTGCCGCTATTG
>DATHIE010000039.1:0-12583 GCA_035316905.1 Chryseolinea sp.
AAGCTTGCTTCGATCGAGATTCACTTCGGGACCTTTCAACACAAGGATTTTTTCAACCTCCATTCCCATTTCCTGGCTCTTCATAAACGTGATTTGTTTATACACGAGATAGGTTCCAGCCATCAGGAACAGTGAAATGAGGAATTGAAAAGTAATAAGAGCCCTTCTTAGATTAAAGCCCTTGGACTTGTCCACTTTGTATGCGCCCAGCATGCTAATTGGCTTGAATGATGATAGTACAAACGCTGGAAACAGACCTGAGAGAATTGAACCCATCGAAATAACAGCAATTGATAAAACCCAAAACATAGGTTCCTCAAACAGCGTTGTTTTCAAGTTCATGTCCACGATTTCAGAGAGAACGGGTAGAAAGAGTGAAAAGAAACCGAGGGAAAGAACGGCGGACACCATGTTGGTTGTAAATGATTCGATCATGAATTGACTTACCAATTGACGTCTGAAGGCACCAATTGACTTCCGAATTCCAACTTCCTTTGATCTGTGTATGGAGTGCGCTGTCGAAAGATTAATGTAATTCACCCAGGCAACAATCAGAATGAAACACGCTATAATTGAAAAGAACTTTGCACTGATCAGATTCCCGCTGTTTGTTACCAGGCTCTGATCAACATTTGGGTTTGAATGAAGGTGAATTTCGCTGATTGGTTGAAGGCCGGTCTGCAATGAGATCTTTTTGTTGCTACTCCTTTGTGAAATGTTTTTGACAATAAGGTCTTCCATTTTTCCGCGTACTGATTCGACGTTAGCGGAGCCTTCAAGCGTAACGTACGTTGCAAAGTCAGGGCTGGTCCAACCATTATCATTCTTGGTGGCCGCACCACCCCAACCAAATTCCATGTAGTTTTCAACTGGCAAGAGGAAATCGAACTGCAAGTGACTGTTTACGGGTAAGTCTTTCAGGATTCCTGTCACGGTATAACTTCCAGGTGATACACCACCATCTAATGAGAGCACGTTTCCCACTACATCGCTTGTACCAAAATATTTTTGAGCTGTCCTTTCCGTAATTACAACATTGAATTTGTCGTTGAACGCGGCTTCCTTCGTGCCGTGGGAGAGTGGAAAATCAAAGACATCTAAAAATCCTTTGTCGACAAAATAAATATTGAGCGCATCTTCAGTGAAAATCTTTGTCTTGTCCGGCTTAGAGACAACGGCCCCACCACTGTACTTGTGTACCCTCACATACTGTTTTATTTCGGGAATTTCAGCTTTCGCGGTTACGCCCACTGCATATCCAGTTTCATACGGGTAAGGATACGGCTCGCCATCGGGTTTACTCTCATCGACGACGATTCGATACGTATTTTGAAAATTGTTGTGGAAGGTATCGTAATTAAATTCAATGTAGAGATACTGGCATATAGTAAGGCAAATTGCCATACCCACGGAGAGGCTTAGAATATTAATAATTGATTGAGCTCGATTCCGTAGCAGATTGCGCAGTGCGACGACAAAGTAATTGCGTAACATAGGCGGATACGTTGATGTTTTCTGAAAGTAAGGAAATTCAATTGGAATAAAAAGGCGTTTTGTACATGATCACTTGCACACCGTCTTTGTCTTTTATTGTCTATTTTTATCTGGTAAGTAAATTCCATATAGCGGTAATGCTTTTAATGAGATCAAACTGATGCATAGAAGATTTTTTCTGCTACGAACCGGACAAGCGGCTTTAATTACCTCCTTAAGTCTGAAGACAGGTTTGGTCACAGCCTTCCAAAACGACGACGCCGTGCTGTTGGCTGATGTGGAAAAGCTGATACCACGTATAATGAAAGAGTCCAACATACCGGGTTTGTCTGCTGCTATTATCAGGAATGGCAAAGTAATCTGGAACGAAGCTTATGGTGTAAAAGACAATAGATCCAAAGAACCGGTGAATGTAGATACGGTTTTCGAGGCAGCGTCGGTAAGCAAAACCGCCTTTGCTTATGCCGTAATGAAATTGTGTGAGAAAGGAACATTAAAGCTTGACGAACCCCTCACTCGGTATCTACCAAAACCATTCCTGGAAGGTGATCCGGGGCTCAATTCGATCACAGCTCGGCATGTGCTATCGCACCAGACTGGATTTCAAAACTGGCGCACGCCTGAAGAGCCATTAAAGATCAATTTTACTCCCGGTTCGGATTTCATGTACTCAGGCGAAGGTTACTATTACCTGCAGTCAGTTGTAACTCAGCTCACGGGAAAAGTAAATCCGAATGAGTGCGGTTCGTATGAAGCCGACGTTAAAGTCTGTGCCACCGACATCAGCGAGTACATGATCAAAAATGTACTCGTCCCTCATGGAATGACATCCAGCGGCTATGCGTGGACTGATGCACTTGGAAAGAATGTAGCAATGCCACATAACACCCAGGGTGAACCACAACCGAAAGGACATCCCACGGCCGTCGACATGGCACGATACGCTTCTGCAGGTGGTCTACATACAACAGCAAAGGATTTTTCAAAATTTATCATTGGGCTCTTTACTCCAAAAGAAAACGATCCATACAAGCTCAATCGCAAGAGTCTCGAAGAAATGTTTCGTCCCCAGGTGAAGTTGCGTGAAGATCAAAAAATTGATGGAGCCAGTTCGTGGGCACTTGGATGGGCTGTTCAGGAACGGAAAACTGGAAACGTTGTCTTGCATTCTGGTGGACAGTCTGGATTCAAATCGCTGACGATGGTTTCCATCGAAAGAAAGTCTGGCTTTGTTATGTTAACCAACAGCGATAATGGTGGCTACCTATTATATAACGAAGAACTCGGAAATGTATTGAATCGTCTTTTTGGCGGTTAGGTTTAAATCACCATTATGACCGAAAAAATTCTAGAATGAGGTTGAATGAGAAGCACCACGAAAAAATTGCCTCGCAGCACTAACAAAATCATACGCGAAACTTTTCTTGTTCAACCCCTTCGGGGTTCCGGATTTGCTACGCACGGTACCTCGGATTGCGTCCGAGGCTATTAAGCTTGAATCCCTTCGGGATTCGTCAATGCTGAGCTTGTTACACTTCTAGGCAGCTATTCGTCTTTCCTATAGCTTTCTCACCTTATCAATTGCACCTTCTCATCTTCTCACTCCATTTCCAAATTCCCATACTCCTCATTCCTCCCGCCTTCGGGCGCGGCATTCTTCATTCTTCATTCCCTCACCTCCTCAACTTCTCATCTCCTCAATTCTCACCTTCACACAAAATTAATCTAACCAATCAACTTTCAGTCACCCGTGAAAATTGATAGATTAGTAATAGATTCCTTGACACCCCCGATCCAATCTGCCTTCGGCTCACCTCCGGCAGACACGTCCGATCAAGAGCCCACCTGGAATCAGGGATGACGACGGTTGATATAAAAGTGATTCGTCATCAGATAGCGGTAGCTTTTGTGTTATGTTGAATACCCAGCTACCCAGTTACCTAGGTACCTAGGCTACCTGGGCGAAGCCAATATAAAGATTTGCAATCCTGATATTAATAAAGACCCAAACTCGTACCTGCCATGATAAAATTTGATCCGAAAAACCTGTTGACGAATGACTTCAACTACAACAACCTGTCACTCTATGACCTGGTAGAAGCTCGTGATCAGTTCCACGTTCATCTGATGAACAAAAAGAATGTTGTTGCCACGACGATTGGAAGATATCGTGCGAGAAATGATCAGCCCTGGCCCCATCAGAAGGGTTGTGAAGAATACGTTAAGAAAAAAAATAAAGGCAAGCGGACACTTGAAAACTCTGAGGTACGGGAGTACTCCTGGCCCTGCATTCTCGTGTTTGTAAATGAATGGGTCGAATATGATAAATTCCGCAACATGGATATTCAGGACTTCATACCGCGCTGTGTTTATATGCCGGACGGTCGTGTAATACCATTGTGCGTCATTGAAGCAACAAAACTCGATTATGTCGAGGAGTCTGTAGATCCGTCCAGGATTATTTTCCCTACGAACTTTGTCGGAGGCGGTTTTCCGTTGATCGTCGAATCGCAGGGTGTTCAACGCATAGCTTCCATCGGTTGTGTGGTAAGTGATGGAAACAAGTATTACGCGCTTACGAACAAACACGTTGTGGGCACTCCGGGAACTACCATCTTTACGCGGATGAAAGGTGTGCTCACTCCGATTGGCAGAAGTTCGGACAAGCAGATCGGTAACCTTGACTTCGCCAGCGTTTACCCCGGATGGAAATCACAGAATCTTTACATCAACAATGACATCGGTCTTATCGAGATCGACGACATACGACAATGGAAAACGGATGTGTTCGGCATTGGGGCATATAACAAGCTCGCTGACCTGAACACTCTTAATCTCTCTCTCAAACTGATAGGTACGCCGGTTTCCGCTTTCGGCAGTGTATCGGGTAAGTTGCAAGGAGAGATCTGCGCGATGTTTTATCGTTATAAGTCCGTTGGTGGCTATGAATATGCGGCTGACTTTCTTATAGGTCCCCGTAATAATGGCAAGAAGCTCGAAACCCGGCACGGCGACTCCGGAACGTTGTGGCTACTGGAAGGAGAGGACGGTGAAACCAAAAGCATTACCTACATGCCTATCGCCGTGCATTGGGGTCAGCATTCTTTTGTGGAAGACAATGGCAAAAGTAATAGCGCCTACGTACTCGCCACCTGCCTCAGCAATGTCCTTAGGCTTCTTGAAGTAGATCTCGTTCGCGGATGGAATCTCGACCAGGATTATTCCTGGGGGAAACTGGGACATTTTTCCATTGCCAACGTAGCGGTCGATTTTGTTTCCAACAATAAGCTGAAGCAGCTGATGGTAGCAAATCGGGAACTTATAACGTTCGGGTTCGATAAGCTCACCATTAGTAAAATCGATAAAGGCCTCAAACAATTGAAGAAGGACTTCAAATTCGTTCCTCTCGCTGACGTACCCGATCTTGTATGGAAAGGGAAAATTGCCGGCATCAAGCGCGGCAAGGAAAGTCCCAACCATTTCGCTGACATGGACAAAGTAGATTCGACGGGCAAGACATTATTGAAGCGGTGTACCGGCGACTTTAAGAACATGAAATTCCTTACTCCAGCCGAATGGTTGACTTATTATGAAGATGATGCAGTGAAGGACAAAAGTAAAGGCATCCTTCCGTTCCGGGTTTGGCAGATCTTTAACGAGATGGTCCAGTGTTGCAAGGACGGAAATATGGAAGGTTTTGTTTCTGCTGCAGGAGTGCTTTCACACTACGTTGGCGATGCCTGCCAGCCGCTTCATATTTCGTTTATGTTTGATGGTATTCCGAATGGTAACGGCGGCAAGGATGGAAGTGGTGTTCATTCTGTTTTCGAAACCAACATGGTCAATAAATTCATTGGAGATATTCTTACAGAGGCTACAAAGCTTGTAAACAATGGTTCCCTCGGCGGAGTGATCACCGTTCAAAACGGAAAGGAAGCCGCAGGACTTACAGTGAAGTTGATGAAACGCGTGCTCAAGTTGGTTAAACCGAAGACCCTTGTTGATATATGTGTTGCTCACAAGAATAAAGGAGCCGCATTTAAGGCGGAGAAAATGTGGGAAGTTGTTGGCAAGGAAAAGATGGGTGAAATTTTTGGACTTGGAGCTCTTTACCTTGCGTCGCTGTGGCAGAGCGCATGGGTGAAGGGGAAGGGCGGAACGAATATTACCAACCTTGACACTGCGGATATACCGACCGTAATCGCAATTTATGAGGATCAAAAATTCATACCTTCTGTGAATATTAAAGAGATAGGGCAGTTTACGGTTGATGTTGTCAATTAAGGGAAAGACGTTACTCGTGTTTAAGAGACTTGGCGGGATTTAAACTTGCGACCCTCAGAGATTGCAAAGTGACAATCGAAGCAACAAAAATTACTACCGACAGCGTCACGATGACAAAAAGGAGATAATTGAAATCTGTTTTATAAGCAAACCTCTCTATCCAATGGAGAAAAAGCCAATAGCACAAAGGTGCGACAATAACCGCTGCAGCTAATACTAACAAGATGACCTCCTTAGAAAGCAGCAGAATTATATTAGGTATAGTAGCGCCGAGCACTTTCCTGACACCAATTTCTTTGGTTCGTTGAGACGCAGAAAAGGCCGACAGGCCAAGTAGTCCGAGCAGCGAAATGAAAACACATGTGTAAGAGAGTGTATTTAATAACTTGATCTGCGTTTCATCGGCTTTATACAGTTCGTTGAACCGCTGGTCAAGAAAAAAATACTCAAATGGACGATTTGGAATAAGCTGAGTCCATGCTTTCTGAACGCTACTAATTGTTTGAGGCAGGTTTTCACCGGTAACCCTAACGTACACGAATTGGCTAAACCTGTTCTCTTTAAGGAGCAGCAACGGTTCCGGCTTGTGATGAAGAGAACTTGAATTGAAATCTTTCACAATCCCAATAACTGTTCCGAGGTTTTGACCATGAAAAAAAGAAATTTTCTTACCTAACGGATTAGTGCCTAACTGCATTTCCTCTACCGCCGTTTCATTTGCAATGTAAACACCCTCTAAATCGGTATCCGAACCCAGCTTAAAATCCCGGCCACTGACCAGGGTTAGGTTCATGGTGCTAAGAAAATCCTCGCCAACGGTTAGCATACAAATACCTCCCCGTTGTTGCATTCCGCTGTTCGTTTCTCCAAACATGACACCGCTTCCTACTCCTGTTCCTACAAGGCCATCTGATGTTGTGATGGACTCAATGCCTGTATTTTTCAGTAATTCATTTTTCAAAACAGGTACGTGCTTCCTGACAGTTGAATCAGGTATGGGTAATACCAGGATGTTATCCTTTTTAAATCCAAGATCTTTGTTGCGAATAAAATCAATTTGGTGTTGCATGGACAGGGAACAAACAACCACGAAGATTGACACTGCAAACTGTATGGCTATAAGAGCTTTTCTGAATACAAGACTTGATTTCTTGTCCTTATATGAGCCTTTTAATGCTGTAATAACAGGTATTTTGGAAAGGAATAGAGCAGGGTAAATCCCCGAGAGCAAACCGATTACGAGTGTAATAATCAATGATCCTGCTAAAAGCATTGGATTACCAATAAAGTCCACTGAGAGGTTCTTTCCGATTAGCAGATTAAAGCCTGTGCCGTTCAACACGAAATACACGAGGAATATTGCCACAAGCAGGGATATAATAGACAACACCATCGATTCGGTCAAAATTGAAACGATCAATGTTCGCCTGCTTGAGCCAACAACCTTTTTCAACGCTATCTCAGGTGCTCTGCTAACCGATTTAGCTGTTGACAGGTTTACGTAGTTAATACAGGCCATAAAGAATATCAAAATGCCTATCACTGTAAATGCAATCAGGTAGGAAATATTCGCCTGTGGCCTATCATCCTCCATTGTTGAATCAAAGTGCGTTTCTGCTAATGGCTGTAGTATAGGAGAATATCTTCCGCCTACCTGATCGCCAGTTGTCTTAAAATATCGTTCATACGTTGCTTTAAACTTCGCGTGGAAATCCGATGGAACGTAATTCTCTGGAAGCAATGCATAGATCATTACATCAGGATTCCAAAAAGCTTCTGATGTCGGCTTGCCATTTTCCACTGCCCAGTCGCGAAAATCAGAAAGACCCGAAAGTAAAAAGTCAAACTTGAGATGGGTATTGTCGGGATGGTTTTCAATTACCGCCGTGATTGTTCTGGGTGTTCCGTTGATTACAAGTATCCTATCAACAACATCCACTGAACCAAAATACCTCAATGATACTGACCTGGTGATAACCACGCTATTTAGATCGTCAAGGCAGGTTTCTGGATTGCCTGTTAGGAATGAATGACTGAAGATTTTAAAGTAGCGGGCGTCTGACTGAACAAGATTCTCTTCGTAACGCATCTCGTTCTTTCCGTTCCTTTGATGTTCCACGAGACCACGCTCGAGCTGGTCAATCTTGGTCAGGTCCGTCACTTCTGGATATTCTGTCTTAAGAACGTACCCGAGTTCGCGAGCAGATTGCGCGGACTTAAATTCCATACCTGGAATAAAGTAGTCACAGCCAACTCGAAAAATTTGAGCGTGTTTTTCATAGTGTCTATCATACGTAAGGTCACTTTGTAAAATTAGCAAGAGCAATAAACTGACAGCTATTCCTAACGATAGACCTAAAATATTCAGCATTGAGAAGAATCTATTTTTCCGAAAGATTCGAAACGTGAATTTTAGGTGACCTCGAAACATAAATATGTGAGTATGATGTATGGACAACTAATATAACCAAAAGAAATTATTAAGACGATGCATGTTAAGACCACACTTTAAGCCAAGCCAGGCTTGTTATACCCAGCGCGGGTAATGACGTTATTTTTCCCAACAAAAATCTATGCAACGCCGTCGTGCAAGATTGTTATTTAATGTTCGTTTACTAATTTCGTTAGGCTTTGTTGGGTATTGTCGGAGATTGCGCGCCTAACGTTCTCAGCTCTATTTAACTTTTCGCCTTTAAGCTGTGTGTAACACCATTAAACTTACCTCTATGAATAAATGAAAAGCCTTACACTTCGTATCCTACTCTTCGCAGTCTTGACACTTTTGCGCTGTGGTCCGAAGCAACACTCCAATGAACAATTTCATGGCATGTGGAAACTCGACAAATTTGAAGCCTTGGACACTTTGACGGAAACCTGGTCAGATGATTCAGTCTGGGCAAAATGGACCGGTTATATATTGTACGATGGTCAGGGACACATGGGAGTTCATTTAAGTCCTCCAGGATACAAAGACTTTGACACCAACAAAAGCATCGACAGTTTGAGCGATAGCGAGGTAAAGATTTTGGCTCAATTCTATAAATCCAACTTCGTTTATTTTGCCGACTACGCCCTCACAGATACAACGATTGAACACAAGCGACTTTCTGCAACCGACCCAACAACGTGGGGGAGGTCACTAACGCGGGATTTTGATTTCAAAGGTGACACGTTAGTGTTGACAGCTCACGAACGTATAGGCGGTCAGAAGTTAAGACTGAGATGGATTAAACTCTAACGGAGAGTTGGATGAACAATAGAAGGACCTTCATTTTCTTACTTCTGGCTTTCGGCTGGTCATGGATCAATTGGTCAATAGCGTTGTATTTTTTATCCGATGGCATTAACGATGAGTCAATCGGTCAATTTGTAAAATACTTTTTCATAGGAGTTTACGGACCTGTCATTGCTTCAATTGTAGCAACGCTAATGTTTGGAGGATTAAGCGAGACATTGGCACTCCTTAAAAAGATTTTCATCTGGAAATTTCCTGCATTTAACTACCTCGCTGCTTTTATATTACCGCTAATACTTCTTGGAAGTGGGATAGTTCTTTATTCATTGTTTGTTGGAAGTCCTGGTAACATTGGCGAGCAGGCCGCACTGGCCATTCCGTTAACTCTGTGGAGGTCACTGTTTGCCGGCCCTTTGGGAGAGGAACTTGGGTGGAGAGGATTTTTGCTACCCGAACTGCAAAAGGATAACTCAGCAATCAAAAGTTCTGTCATTGTAGGATTCATACATTGTATTTGGCATCTTCCTTTGTTCTGGGCTCCCTTCGGTGCGCTTCCGAGCGGGCAGCCGTTTTCACCACTTCTAATGTTTACTTATCTGGTACTAGTGATTTGCTGGTCATGCATACAGACGTGGCTCGTGAATAATTCTAAAGGAAGTGTGTTAATAGCGATCTTGTTTCACTTGTTTATAAATGTGGGAATTGTACTGATGTTTTTCCCGGAAATTTATACGGATGCTGATAAAGCCAAGTCGGTGTATTATCTCTCCAGTGTAATCACGATTCCGTTTACGATATTCCTTTGTATGAAAACGAAATTGATTTCTAAGGGAGCTTAGGAAAAGCTTGAAGAGTACTTGGATGAATTGGAAATAGAAGGTTTACTTCCTATTTCGTTTCAGTACAGCAAAAATAAAAAAACTTGATAGAGCCGCACTCAGAAAATATATAATCAGCGTTTGGGGACTTATGGTGATCATAAATTCACTACCCAATTTTCTACTAGTCACCTCTAACGAATAAAAAAGCACTACCAAAAAACCAAGAACAAAAACTGCAGTCGATAACAGCGCAGGAACAGATATCTGAATTTTGTACCTCATAACGAAAGGGTTTGTGTTGTTAATGAAGATAACAAAACGCCAACTTAATTGCAACTAGGACAAGTTCCTGATAAAAAATTGAAGGGGCCTTATACCCTATACCTTATACCTATCCAACTAATCTGGAATCGTCCTATGTTTAACATAGTGCCTAACTTCTTCCGAGGATCCTTCAAAAGATCCCGACAGTTTGTAGAAGGGCTCTTTAGATCTTGAAATGACTTTAAGTACACCTTTCTTTTCAAGCTTTTTCAGTGTGTTGGAAACAAACGTGGAATGTTCCTTGTCAACGCCTTCAAGAATCGACTCAAGCGCCGCTCCCTGATCATGGTTGTCAAGATTTATCTTGTCGATCTTTTGCAATAGAAAAACTTCTGATGGATTAGTCTTCATGTTTCTTTGTTTAGATCGTAAGTAACTGGTGCATTCAGGTAGAAACCTAAACGCGAACCTGTGACCTTACTGTCCGTCTCGGCGGAGTCGTTGCTTCAAGCAGGACCTTCAGATCTTTGTACGTGGCTTGCTTCAGAACCAGCTGACGTGCAACACTCATTCGGGTTTGCCAATCCTCCTCATCCGTGAGAAGCTGGAAGATTGCCGGACTTACAAATACGTGGTTATCGATAACCCATCCTTCGTTGAATCCCACCATATTGGGACAACTCATTAAGAAATATTCATTTATATCCATAAACTTAATTGCTATGCTTTCAGCGTGTCTACTCCATGTTCCGTGCCATAATTTTTTCAAGTGAGCTGTTTGCGAAGCTTGGAAGAACGAGGCTGTGTAAATGGATTTTGCCGTTAACACAGATGCTGTTGACCGCTCTGTAGTGTACAAATGCGTCGTTTGTGCCCCCGGTTGGTTTACACAGCCATCGTATTTTTGTAGAAATCATACCACAATCGCGAAGGTAAAAATCATCATCGCTCCAGCGGTTGGCATTGGGTCGGTGCATGAAATCCATGATTTATTATATTGTGCCGCTGTCGTACAAAGCCGCAAGATTTTGAAGCCAATTCCAACCGATACCTTCCGCCAACACCTTGAAAAGTTTGTCAACCTTACCGATCTGGAGTTTGAACAAGTAATGACCTACTTTACGAACCGAAGGATGCGTAAGCATGATATACTTATCAAACAAGGATCAAGAGTGAAGCATACCTATTGGGTTGTAAGTGGATTAGTAACGTCAAATTTCACGGATACACAGGGTAAAGAACACATTATTCAATTTGCTATTGAAAATTGTTGGGTAACGGATCAAAACGCCTTTTATAATCAAGCTGAAGCAACGTTCAACATTGTGTGCATGGAGAATTGTGAGCTGTTTTGCCTTTCATTCGAAAACCGTGAACGCCTGTGTGCCGAAATCCATAAAATGGAAAGTTTCTTCCGTAAAAAAGCCAACGACAGCTTTGCGAAGCAACAAAAGAGATTATTAACCTATCTAACGTCGGACGCTAAAATGCGATACGAACTGCTCTTATCAGAATATCCCCAATTGATTCAACGCCTTTCCAAAAAAACCCTTGCCGCCTACCTCGGCGTTTCCAGAGAAACATTAAGCCGGTTTGGCAAATAGGGTGCCTAGCTACCTAGGTACCACTGTATTAATACCTCCATCCCGAATTAGTGACATATATCACATGCCTTACGCACACCTGGGGTGATCTTTACAGAAAAAACACAACTAAAATGAAAACAACACGACTTTTTCTGGTAACATTTCTGGCTGCTACGCAGTTAATGTTAGAAGCACAAACAAATGATCAAATGGCGGAAGCTAAAAAAGCGATCGCAGCCAGTAACGCGATTTATTTTGAATCATTTGTAAAAAACGATGCAAACCTCTTTATCGATCGTTATGCAGAGGATGCGTGTATATTTGCGCCCAATTCTCCTGCCGTGTGTGGGAGGGACGCTGTGGCGGAATTTTTTAGATCTGCGTATAGCGATTATGGATTAAGAAATGGCAAGTTCATCACAACGGCCCTGTACGGTGATGGAAAGGAATACGTTACGGAGGAAGGATTCTGGCAATCCTTTGACAGCAATGGGAAAATGTTCGACGACGGAAAATTCCTGGTGTTATGGAAAAAGACGCCTAAAGGATGGAAAATGTTTAGAGATTCGTTTAGTAGTAATCACAACCCGGCGATAAAATGAAATTATCTTTTGATCAATTCGCAAAGCTTCATCAACAGGATGAACCGCTCTTATTAGCGAACGTGTGGGATGCGCAAAGTGCACGCCTTTTTGAGAAGCTTAAATTCAAAGCACTGGCAACCTCCAGCGGAGCGGTCGCGTCGACGTTGGGATATTCGGATGGAGAGCAAATGAGCTTTGATGAATATCTCTTTGTCGTCAAAAGGATCCTGGCAGTGACCAGTCTGCCACTCTCTGTCGACCTTGAAGGTGGTTATGGTGCTACGGCGGACGAGGTGGTGTCAAATATAAAAGCGC
>DATHIE010000040.1:0-2000 GCA_035316905.1 Chryseolinea sp.
TGGGTCATACACTTTAGGCCATCAACCAGAGCCATTCAAAAAACCGCTCTGAAGTACTCAAAACGCAGATTTCAGGCGTTGTAGAAACTGCCGGCCTTGTGTGGAGAAGCATCTACAAATCGATTTCCAGCCACCTTCAAAATGACTCATCTGGGTTCCAAAATCGCCAAAGAGCTCTCTGGCACTATTTTGACAACATATGCTGGGAAACCGATTAAGAACCATGAAAAATCTACATAAAAATCTTCTCTCAGCCCTGGTAGTAGCAGCGGGTGTCATTGGAAGTTTCAACGCAATGGCACAATATCCGGCGGCCTCAGTGTTGTTGGTTAATCATGACCTTACTAAGTACTCTATTAACTCAACAGAGGAATACATTCGCATTGAAGATCAAATTGCAGCTTTAGGTGAAAACATAGGAGCGGCCTATAAAAAACATCCCAACCTTAGCTATCTCCCTGTTTATAACGATGATCAGATCGTAGCTTTTATGATCAACGGCGTGAATGACAGTGAAGCTGCCAATCAGATTTCAAACAACCTTATGCAATTGGAAATACTTTCCCATGCCGTCCACTCTATGGATGAATCTTTTCTTCCTACTGTAATGGATAGTAAACTCAGCAGGGTAAGTAAGAAAGCAGCTAGCAAGTAAACTACGCTGTCTTATTTTTCAGGTCCTTATAAAGCTCCCGAAGTACGCTTTTCTTAAATTTGCCAACCGACGTTTTGGGTATCTCCTTTACAAATTCATAGCCATCAGGCAACCAGAATTTAGCAAATAATGGAGTCAACAAAGAATGAAGCTCACTGCCTGTGATATTCATTCCTGGTTTTAGCACCACCGCTGCCATAGGACGCTCACCCCACTTAGCGTCAGCAACTGCGAACACAGCAGCTTCCAATACAGCTGGATGTCCCATGATCGCCCCCTCCAACGCAATCGAACTAATCCATTCGCCGCCCGATTTAATAACATCCTTGCTCCTGTCTTTTATTTCAATCCAACCGTCCGCCTCAATTGTGACTATATCGCCCGTACAAAACCACCCGTCTTTTGTGAATTTCTCTTCATCATCAACCGAGTTGTAATACGCGCTTGCCACCCAGGGGCCGCGCACTTCAAGTTCTCCCATCGTATGCCCATCCCAAGGAACCAAGCCATCGCCGTTCCTGGCTCTTATCTCCACCATACTTGCAGGTTTACCCTGCTTCGACCGATAGGTGAACTGTTCATCAAAGGGTAATTGCGCTTCGCGGCTCCCTATGTAGCTAACACTTCCAAGTGGTGAAGTTTCAGTCATGCCCCAAGCCTGGATGACTTTGAGTTGATGCCGCTGTTCAAACCCCTGAATGAGAGATTTTGATGCGTTCGAACCACCCACCAAAAGCAAACGCAAGGAATTCAAATTGTATTTACCTGGATTAGTATCCAATATTTGTAGGATCCCTGTCCAGATGGTTGGCACGCCCGCGGTAATAGTTACCTTTTCGGCTGATAACAATTCTAATAAACTAACCGGATCAAGGTATGGACCCGGCAGCACCAGAGTGACGCCTAACATAATATCATGAAAAGGCATACCCCAGGCGTTGACGTGGAACATAGGAACGACGGGGAGCACAACGTCTCTTTCGGTAAAAGCTTCCCCAATTGCAAAACAGATGGTCAACGCATGAAGTACAATTGAACGGTGTGAATACAACACTCCTTTCGGCCGGCCCGTAGTTCCCGATGTGTAACAAAGTGATGCGGCTGTATTTTCATCGCCTTCGAAGCCTTCGAACAAAGATTCGTCACCATTTTCAATCAAGGATTCGTAATTGATGAATCCATCCGGTATAGGCCCCTGACCATTTGGAATCACCACGATGTGATCCACATTTATATTGTTGCGAAATTTATCAAACAACGGTAGCAGTACCTGGTCAACGAAGATCACCTTATCTTCGGCATGGTTGACAATGTAGGTCAAGTCGTCGGGAGACAGGCGAAGGTT
>DATHIE010000041.1:0-7828 GCA_035316905.1 Chryseolinea sp.
CCTCCGTGGAACGATTGGCTATGTTTGTTGAAGTGCATGTCCATCCCCCTCTTTTTCTTGGACCCTGCTTCCTTTATCAGATACTTAGGAGTAACGGGTGCCGGGCATAGCTTGGTGTAAAACTTCCCATCTTCGGGTTGATAAAAGAACTCAACGCCGAAGAAACCGGGAGTGCCGAACGTCTCGCAGTTGGGATCAAATTTTTCGAGGTATCGTCGGAATGAACACGCACGATCGTCGATGCAGAACATAGCTTGAAAAGTCTTCCGTAATTGAACGGACTTTGTTGGCTTTTCCATCCTTATTCCCGCAAGAACCTCGTCGTAATAGGTCCATTCAAATGCTTCCTGCCAAATAGTAGTAACCTCATCTAGTTCTGTCTGCTGATGTTTTTCAAACAGGTCCTGGGGCCGTTCCTTCAGTTTGCTGGCTAAAGGATCCCACCCTTTTCCAAAATGAAGCTCAAGAGCATCGATCTCAAGAAGAAGCTCGAATACAATAAGATCATGGACCGACGGTTTTTTTTGTTCGAGCAACGTTTGCGGCTGATCCTCGATCACTGAAAACATTCCCGACCATCCTTGATGGGCAAACTGCTGATCAAAAAGATATTGCTTAAACAGTGATTCATCGCCTACAAGAATTCTAAGTAGGTCGCTTATTTCGGCGGTACTCCTTAACAAGAGGTTTCTCGCTCGCTTCGTTTTAAAAAAGCTTATAAAGCTGTTTCGTTCGAGTTCTCGAATGGAAGATATAAAGCTCTTTTCCTTGACCGGAAAGTTCCATATTGAAATTCCCTGGTCCAGATAGCTACACAGGATCCTGAAGAGAAGCGGATGGACAAGAGAGTCCATGTCGATCTGATACTGACGTTTCCAGTTAGACCTGAGATTACCAATGAGGGGAGCAGCTTTCGTGTATTTTGTAGAAAGAACTTTTTCCTTCCATTCCTGATGACGGCCTGGGCCCTTTCGTTCGAGGATGACACGGTCGAGAATGTCAGAGTTTATTTTCCTAGCTTGATATAAGGACCGATATTCAGACAATGACAGGGATACTCTGTATCCAAACATAGCTGAGGCCTTGTATATAGCGTTGTGAAAGTTTAGATTTTGAAATGCATGTAAAGTATTGTGATGTATAAAATCCTTAAGCGGAGCCTGAGAAGGCAGGTAATGCTTCAATTCATGCAATACTTCATGCTCGTTAAAAACAGAATTTTGTGCGTTCATAGAAAATTTTGGATAGATATTAATGACGTAATGCCATTAATGAACTGAAAAAATGATTCGGGAAAGTGATGGACAGCCAGTAGCTGTCGACTAGATCAGATCAGGAACGATCGTTTACTCAGGAAAAGAGGTATTCCGGATATGTTGCCGCTAAAACAAAAAGCATCGGATTGGGAGTGACGTCGTAGTTCCGGGCTATTGAGAGGTATGAACTCAGTCAGTTGTTGAATAAAGAAAAAGTTGTTCTCGTGCTTGTAGTCGTTTTCTGATTCTACTTTTTCAGGCAGTTGTGTGCCCGGTGGTGTGTGAGAATCGGGATTCTGATGGCATATAAGCTCATTCGAGGTTGTGTTGCGCCGTGTTGAAACAAGGGAGTTGCAAACGATTGAACAGATTAAGAGTAGGGCAATCATCATGGTAACAGACGATCTGGTGTATTCTACTCTATTCATAAAAGTGGCACAAATGTAGAAACTTTTACAATAGTTGTACAAAGTTCAATTTTCATTCATTTATGAAAAGTTGGAACAGAATTGTACAATAAACGTAACATACAGCAGTGAGTTACTATATTTTTGATTCAATCACCAGTCGCTACCAACTAAAAAAACATGATCTCGTTTTATCCAGGCCCGTCCCGCGTTCACGATGAAATACCAGCTTATGTGAAAGATGCCTTCAAGAAAGGCATCATGAGCATCAATCATCGCAGCGACGATTTCGTTGAAATCTCAAAACGAACGATAACGCTGCTACATGAAAAGTTGAATATTCCGAACGATTATACTGTCTTCTTCACGTCTTCTGCAACTGAATGCTGGGAGATCATCGCCCAGTCTGTCGTTCAGGAAAAAAGTTTTCACATTTACAATGGAGCGTTTGGACAGAAATGGTTTGATTATTCCAAACGACTACACCCCGAGTCAGTTGCCCATTCGTTTTCATTTAACGACAAGATTGATCCGAAAGAGCTGGCAATCGACCAGAGGTATGGCGCAATCTGTCTGACGCAAAACGAAACGTCTAATGGAACGCAAGTCACCAACGCAATTCTGCGATCACTGAAAAAAAGCAGCGATTTACTTATCGCAGTCGACGCAACCTCGTCAATGGCAGGAATTAGGTTGGACTTCAACGCGGCTGACATATGGTTCGCATCTGTGCAGAAATGTTTTGGTTTGCCAGCAGGTCTAGGGTTGCTTGTTTGTTCGCCACGCGCCATTCAACATGTTAATAACGTCGCCGAACGGGGTCACTATAACAGCATCACGTTCATGAGTGAAATGATGGCGAAATGGCAAACACCGTTCACACCAAACGTACTTGGTATCTATCTGCTAATGAGGGTGCTTGAAGACTCTGCTCCTATAAAAGAGGTTCACAAGAAGATCGTAGAACGATATGAATTATGGAATGCGTTTCTTGATGAGCGCAAAAGCATCAGGCATTTAGTGGATACAAAGGCCGTTCGATCATATACAGTTCTCCCCCTGACAGCTTCAGCCGAAGTTATTCAATCCATTAAAGCAACAGCTAAAAGCAAGGGCTTTTTGCTGGGTGAAGGATACGGTGATTGGAAGCCTACGACTTTCAGAATTGCCAATTTTCCGGCTATCAAGAAGAAGGAAATCAAGGCACTGATGGGCTTATTGGAAAAATTCTAAACTGTGGAGGATAACCTTTTTTGTATTGTTGCAATCGTTAACGATGCCATCACTAAAACAAAATTTGTTGTTTGCCAGTTATTATGATTGAAAATATTTCCACATTTGTAATCGGAAACCAACTTTATGTTACGGACATCCAAGTACATAGTTAGAATAGCAATTGCTTTACTGCTGTTCCAATTTGTGTCGCCGGCATTCATCCCGTTGGTTGTCCAGGGGATTTCTACACCGAAAGAAACGGCCTTTCACGCGCAACACAGCTCGATCGTAGCTCCAACACTCTTAAAGGAAAAAGACGAGAAGGAAGACAGCAAGATTTCAACTATCACTGAGCCTGCTCAAATTCTCGATTTCTCAAGCCACAGTTTCAACTTAACTGTATCACACAGTAACAAGTATTCCAAATCCGCAGAAGAATTCGCATTCACTCAACCGCCTCGGTTTGCACTCTTCTGTACTCTATTGATCTGATCCGGTCATTTCTGGCAGTCTATTCACTTTCCGTAGTGAATCAGATGTTGCTGAGCCTTTCTGCATTCCGGAAAGCTCGAATTAACTAATACTTTCTGAACTCAACACTGGTGCTCTCATTCCGAACACACCAGCTTCAGCGCACAAAGTATTTGACCAATTGTGATCACAAGATCCATTAAACAATAGAGTAAAATGTTGATAACATTATTCAAGGTCGTGCTGCTCGCTTCATTTGGAATTTTCGTCGTTCCAAAGAAATGGAAATATGCGCTATCTCTGGCGTTGAACGTCTTCCTGGTGTTTAGTACCGGGAGTTGGGCTATTGATGTACTAGTGAACGGCACTCAAAAGATCGCTCTCGGCATCTCGACGTGGAGCGGTCCGGTTGAATTGGAGATCGACCGTTTGAGTGCCTATTTCATTCTCATCATCAACATGATATGCTTTTGCGGCATCCTTTACGCCGGCGGCTATCTAAGACCCTACTTACCTAAGAAGAGAAGTGTGTTCATTTCTCTTCACTTGTTCAGCTTTATATGGCTGCATGGTGCAATGCTGCTTGTCACTTCGCTACGAGACGGCATTGCCTTTTTGCTCGCTTGGGAGCTAATGTCATTGTTCTCTTTTGTGCTTGTGATATTTGAAGCGCAGAAGGAATCAACATTAAAGACTGGTATCAATTACCTGCTGCAAATGCACCTCGGCTTTGCATTGATAATGATCGGCTTTCTTATTGCCGCTAACCAAACTGGCCACCTGGGATTCGTTGGAGTTGCTGAATTTTTTCAACGAAACAACAACGCTCCTTTGTTTCTGTTGCTCTTCGCCGGGTTTGGTATCAAAGCTGGCTTTATACCTTTTCATTCGTGGTTACCACGCGCACATCCCGCGGCACCTTCGCACGTGTCGGGCGTGATGAGCGGTGTAATGATCAAGATGGGGATCTATGGAATTTTCCGAACCGTGTCCCTGCTTCAAAATGATTTGATGACTATCGGGATAATCGTCCTGGCCGTCGGAGTTGTGTCAGGGTTGATGGGTGTCATCATGGCAATCATGCAACACGACCTTAAAAAACTACTGGCCTATCATAGCATCGAGAACATCGGAATAATCGGAATGGGACTCGGTGTCGGCATCATAGGCAGAGCTGTAGGCGACGATGTCCTCATGATCCTTGGTCTGGCCGGAGCGTTGCTGCATAACTTGAATCACGCATTGTTCAAGTCACTGCTTTTCTTCACGGCGGGAAATGTGTTTTACTCGACTCATTCTGTGAATATGGATGGTCTTGGAGGTCTTGTAAAAAATATGCGATACACTTCAGCAGCATTCCTTATCGGCGCACTTGCTATTAGCGGGATTCCGCCGTTCAATGGCTTTATTTCTGAATTCCTGATATACAGTGGTGTGCTTCACCATTTGCCCGAAGCAACATTCTGGATGGCGCTCGTAGCAGTAACAACAACGTTAGGGCTGGTTCTCATCGGAGGACTTTGCATCTACTGTTTTACAAAAGCATTCGGCATGACCTTTCTCGGATCCCGCAGGCAGGAGCAACCACAGCCTGTGCACGAGGTTCCTTCCGTAATGCTGGCGCCCGCAGCCTTGCTTATCCTCTCAATGATGGCAATCGGCTTCAGGTCAGCCTTCTTCGGGAACCTTATGCTGAATATCCTTGAGCAATTGACATCAGTTTCTACTGCAAGCTTTTCAGCGGAAATACTTGCCTCGCTCGCGATGGTCAGCAACATAAACATATTGCTTGTCATCCTCCTGGTTGTCGTTTATTCTGTGAAGGCATGGAGACAACGCAGCGTTGAAATTCAACAGGGTCCCACATGGGGATGCGGTTATACCGCCGGCGACTACCGGCATCAGTATACGCCGACATCCTACGCTGAGAGTCTCAGACAACTGGTCAATCCGCTCATCGACTACACGCGGCATTACAAGTCATTTGGCGAAAAGGAAATATTCCCCCAGCCGAAATCCTTCGTGACAGAAAGTAAAGACCTGATCGAAGAGAAGACCGTGTTGAGCTGGGTACACCTTATAGTCAAATACTTGCCAAAGGCAGGCGTTGCACAGTCAGGTTTGATAAATCATTACCTGATTTATCCATTGCTGTTCCTGGCGATACTTGGATTGCTAACCATACTAAATGTGATCTGATATGCTGTCTCTTGCTCTGATACTTATTGCTTGTATTTACTTCCCTGGAGTGATCGTGAAAGTCAAGGCGATCTTCAGCGGTCGCAAAGGGCCTGGAATCCTTCAGCCATGGCTTGACATATCCCGATTGCTAAAGAAAGGAAGCGTTTACAGTACATCGTCAAGCTTCATATTTCAGATAGGCGCACCGGTATATTTTTCAACGGTCATGATTGCAGCCCTGTTTGTTCCTTTTGAAGAAAATACGGCGCTCTTTTCCTTTACCGGAGATTTTGTACTGTTCGCATACCTCCTGGGACTTGGCCGGTTTCTGATGATCCTCAGTGCATTGGACGTGTCGAGCGGATTCGAAGGTATGGGTGCAAATCGCGAAGCATTCTATTCGATGCTTATAGAGCCAGCATTCTTTGTACTGCTTGGCGCATTGGCAATGTTTACAGGTTACACCTCGTTCCACGATATATTTGCCAACCTGCACTATGACAACTACTTCTCGATAATTATCGCGGTCCTGGCAGGATACATCCTCGCGAATATCACCCTGGTCGAAACGAGCAGGCTACCTGTCGATGATCCGCTTACACACCTTGAATTAACAATGGTGCACGAGGTAATGGTGCTCGACCACAGTGGTTTCGATCTCGCCATCATCAAAACGGCTAACAACATAAAGTTCGTGCTGTTCAGCACACTTAGCGCGAACTGCTTTATACCCCAGTCGCTCGACCTCTCTGTAAGGATCGGAATATTCCTGATCCTTCAGGTAATGTTTGCCACTGGAATTGGTTGGCTTGAATCATTCAGAGCAAGGAACAAAATGGCAATGAACGCACAATACATCTTGTCGGTCAGCGCCATCGCAATGATTCTCATTTTCGTCGTGATCATCATAAAAAACAGGATTTGATATGATCAACTTTCTCGTCATCGTGTTTATCATTTCCCTTATCTACATCTCAAAGGTAGAGATGGTGAAAAGCTATTTCGGGCTTATGGCTTTGCAAGGCATACTGCTTTTTGGGCTTGCGTTTCTTGAGCTTAAAGAGGTTTCGATCGTGCAATTGTTATTCATTCTGATCGAGACATTGGTTTTCAAGGCTGTATTCGTGCCATGGTTCCTTCATCGTATTACCAGGAATAAGGTTCACCGGCATAACAGCGGTCCAATAAAAGGGTACTATTCAGTACTGATCGCCGGAGTGATCATCGTAGTAAGTTTTCTCATTGGCTACTTACTGCATGATCAACTGAAAACAAACGCTGACCTGCAAGTCAAATACTTCACTGCGGCCATCGCTTCGATATTTATCGGATTGTTCGTAGCTATCACCAATCGCGACCTGGTGACGCATCTCATCAGCTACCTCGTAATTGAAAACGGGATCTTCCTGCTATCACTTGCCCTGGGTTCAGAAATGCCAATGTTCGTCAACTCAGCAATTCTGCTGGATATATTCACCAGTGTTCTTGTTATGGGAGTCTTTTTCAACAAAGTGAAAGACTACTTCCAGAATATGGATGCTACCCAACTGTCAAAACTAAAGGATTAGCGCCATGATATACCTGTTCTTTTGCATTACTGCTCTCTTAGCCGGTGTTACCTATTTCGTAAGGAACAGGACATTAAGCCACGTTCTTGTTTTTATTCACTTGCTCGCTGTCGTCATTCTGGGCGCTTATCTTTTACCAAGGATCGGACAACAACTGAGCGAATTCTTCTTCTGCGATCAGATTGGAATTATATTTTTCATCATTCTGATTATTGTTAGCGTGGTGTCCGCTATTCACTACCTCGCTTTTGTCAAGGACCGCGGGGTGAAACCCAACGTACAAGCGCTCCACAACGCGGGTACTATCTTTTTCACTGGCGGCATGGTAGGGGTTCTCCTTGCTTCACACTTCGGTGCACTGTGGGCATTTATGGAAGCAACAACGCTGGGCGCTTCTGTTCTTATCTATCACAACCGTACCAGCGAGTCGCTCGAAGCAACATGGAAGTATTTATTCATCTCTTCTATCGGAATTACGTTGGCGTTTGCCGGCGTATTATTTCTGGGATTAGCTGGTCAGCAGATACAAAACGTCGACTTCACATTTGCTACAATCAAAAGCCTATCAGATCAATTGAATCCGTTGTGGCTGAAGGCCTGTTTTCTGCTTATCGTAACCGGATTCAGCGTAAAGATGGGACTTGTTCCGTTGTTCAATGTCGACATCGATGCAAAGGACGTTTCTCCATCACAGGTTGGTGCAAGCCTTTCCTCAGTGCTGATGAACGCA
>DATHIE010000042.1:0-9541 GCA_035316905.1 Chryseolinea sp.
CTTGACAAGAATTCCTCTAGCTCTTTTTTTAGGGATTTCGGATCGTTGATGCCCAGAGCCTGGTTGACTTTGAGATTCTCCTTGACGCTGAGTTCTCTGAGCTTTAGGTGCTGATTTATGAAAATGAACTCCAGCTCCGGCACAAGTTGTTTAAGCTCATCAACAATATCAAAGATTTTTATGCTTCGTTCCACCAGGTTATAAATGCCCCCGGGCAAATCACTGGTGATACAGTTGTTAAGAGCTTTCGACACACGGTCAATATGAATAAAGGATCGCGATTGCTTACCATCACCTTGAACTGTGACAATACCATTGAAATTTGCCTCGAACACGAATTTGTTGATGACCGAATCAAAACGCATGCTTTTGCTGTAGCCATAAACATTACCACAACGGAAAATGTGAGTATCGATTTTGTCAAACAATCGTCGAACGTGTTCTTCGCCCCTCAATTTGGAGATCGCGTAAAAAGTTTTTGGATTTGGAATGGTTTCTTCATCAACTGCACCGGACGAAGAACCGTAGACACCCGAGCTACTGGCGTAAATAAATTTCTTTACGTTGCTTTCCTCCACAGCATATACAAGTTCAGCCGTGCCCCAGTGATTTACCTGTTCATACACGTGTGAATCAGAGCTATCAAAAGGCGTCGTCACCTTCGCCGCCAAATGATAAACTACATCAATGCCTTTTAACACTTTTCGAAGAGATCGGGAATCGAGAAGCTCACCCTTGACGAATGACAACTTCGGATGCTTCTTTAGTTTCAACCCAAGGAACAAATTGTAATTCATTCGACTGAGGTTGTCGTAAACTATTACTTTGTCAACGGATGGATTTGAGACTAGCAGATTGACCAACTCGGTGCCTATATACCCGGCACCTCCAGTAACTAACACGTTCATTCGACTATTTATTAATTAAATCAGTGTGAAGACCACACTCCACTTTGTTCATTCCAAACCATCTCGCCTCACGTTCCTGCATTTCCGGATCCAATTTACGGGTGCATGGCTCACAACCTATACTGAAAAATCCTTTTTGTTCAAGCGGATGCTTTGGCAGCGAATATTCCTTTTGATATTGCCAAATCATTTTCGCGTTCCAGTCGAGCATCGGATGAAATCGGATACAACCGTGTTTTGCAGGCTGCTCAACTTTCATGGCGGCGCGCGTTGAGCTCTGATCCGCCCTCACCCCGTTGATCCACACATCATGCGACATCAGGATCGCATCCACAGGTTGTGTCTTATTTAAGTAACAACAATGATCTGGATCCGAAGTAAACAACAACCGTCCTTCGGCATCACGTTGCATGAACTTCGGTATATCTGACTTGAGGTCAAGCGTGTTCAAACCAAAAAGATCCGACACCTGATCCCTAAACCTGACGGTCTCTGGAAAATGATATCCTGTATTTATAAAATAGACAGGGATGGTCCTATCGATCCGGCTAAGCATATGAATCAGCACGAGACTGTGAGACTGAAAAGACGACGTTGTGAACAGGGTCTTTTCCTGAGACCGGTACTCTTGAATTCTCGCTTTTATATCCTCGAAATGCATACACCCTAATCTTTATTGATGCTCTTTATTTAATCGACTTTTGAATCACGTTTCCAGAATCCATCAAACCATTCAACTACAAAAAACTATAACCTAACTAACTAATAATCAATCCATCTATTCTCGAAATGTAAATGATTACTTTAAAATGCTATATTCGACCTCCTTAAACCAAAAACCGCTTAGACTTGAACCCAAAGTACCGCCTTATCGTAGCACTATTGCTCACACTCCTAGCCATTTGCAGTCGCGTAGTTTTCGGATAAGAACTTTGATCCGTCTTGTCCAGCCGACAATCCGACCAAATTTATCAGCAATAACAATATCTGCTGCAAATCGATCCCATTTGCCTACAAAAATGGTAGACATTTTCGTAAAAGCAAGGCCGTAGCCTGAAAATCAGCTTAAATCGACCCCAGCAGGCCTTTTTTATTCATCTGTGTGCCAGCTACCACTATTCTACCTACCCATAGTGACCCCGTAGTGACTCTTCGTAGCATCCCCACCCTTCTCACACCTGTAACCCAAACCACATACACACACCCCGCCCTCCTAACTGCTACACCTAACTCCTATCTTCGAACTCCCAACTCATAAACCCTATCCTGAACCTTTTACCTCCTTTCATGTTTACCTTTACGGAATGAAAGTTCGAGTCTCCCGAAAGGAACATTTTAACGCGGCACACAGACTTAATAATCCGGAGCTATCAGAAGCAGAGAATCAACGGATTTTCGGAAAATGTAATAATCCACATTATCATGGTCACAATTATGAACTTATTGTTAGTATTACAGGCGAACCTGATCCTAAAACCGGCTACCTGTTTGACTTGAAGATCCTGAGCGATCTGATTAAGGATAATGTCCTTGTAAAATTTGATCATAAGAATCTTAACCTCGACACGGAATACTTTAGGAACCTGAATCCCACAGCTGAGAACATAGCAATAATCATTTGGCGGATACTCAGACAAAAAATTGATTCAAACCTCGAACTGAAAATTACTTTATATGAGACCGAAAGAAATTTCGTTGAATATCCAGCCTCTTAAATCATTGAATGATGAGTTGGGAGAAGATCATCTTTCCTCTTCAGCAGATACCCCCCTTCGCCCTGACGCGTTCGAGCTGGATGATGATGTTAAAATTGAAAAAATTGAAAAACACTTTAAAGAGATAATGACCATTCTCGGTCTTGACCTAACAGACGATAGTCTCAAAGGCACACCACGTCGTGTTGCCAAGATGTATGTGAAAGAAGTGTTCAGTGGATTAAATCCAAAGAACCGCCCTACTGCACGACTATTTGAGAACAAGTACAATTACGATCAAATGCTTGTGGAGAAAGATATCACCTTCTATTCCCATTGTGAGCATCATTTCGTACCAATCTATGGAAAGGCGCACGTTGCATACTTTTCAAGTGGAAAGGTGATCGGCCTTTCAAAGATCAACAGGATAGTACAATATTTCGCGAAACGCCCTCAGGTACAGGAAAGGCTCACCGTACAAATTGGCAAGGAGATGGAACGCGTATTGCATTCAGCAGACGTAGCTGTCGTTTTAGATGCGAACCACATGTGCGTAGCTTCGCGGGGAGTGCTTGATACCAATAGCAGAACAGGCACAGCGTACTTCTCCGGAAAATTCAGGGACGAAAATATCAAACGCGAATTCCTGAACTACATAAACACCAAATGAGGTGGTTCAAACGGTTGAGTTTTATTCCCGCCACCTTCCTGAAGAAATATTTAATAAAATGGCTATTTTGGTATTCCCAAACCTCAGAGCCATTTTATGTCTCCCTCAAAGGATATTCTGCTTTCCGATTCGCGGAGTGATCATCAGAAGGCCATTAACAATATCTTCTACACCTACTATTACCTGGTAGATAAGATCAACGACCAGTTTAAAAAGTACGACATAACCCGGCAACAGTTCAATGTTTTGCATATTCTCAAAGTTTTGCAACCGGAATATGCGTCAGTCAACCTGATTAAGGCTCGCATGCTGGATAAGATGTCTGATGTATCACGAATCGTGGAAAGGCTTCGGCTCAAAGGTCTTGTGCTCCGTCAAAGCGCTGAAAAAGACAAGCGTTCAGTCCAAGTTATCATCACCCCTAAAGGACTTACCCTTCTAGACAGTATCGATCCCGAACTGGACCTTTTAGGAAAACTGGTAGGTAATCTAACCCCGGAAGAAACCTGCCTGCTGAACAAAATGTTGGACAAGATAAGAATGAACGAAGATGCATCGGGGGTGACAGGTCTCGTAGCGGAGGCATCAGATGCCGATACTTTTGCGCATTCCCGCTAATACGGAGAAATTGCTATTTTAGCACCGCTAAAAATTAAAACTATGGTATTCGATTTAGACATGATCAAGGCTTTTTATGAGCAGATGCCGGCACGCATTGCGAAAGCCAGGAAAATTGTAAACAAACCACTTACACTATCAGAAAAGATTTTGTTCGGACACCTTCATGATGATCAGAAAGTGGAAGTTTTCGGTCGTGGCAAGTCGTACGTAAACTTCGCGCCGGATCGCGTAGCGATGCAGGATGCAACTGCCCAGATGGCGCTATTGCAATTCATGTCTGCTGGAATCCCCAGAGTGCGCGTCCCGTCCACTGTACACTGCGACCATCTCATTCTAGCGAAGGATGGTGCTAAGAAAGATTTGGCTGACTCAATAACAGCAAGTGGCGAGGTTTTTAATTTCCTTGAGTCTGTCTCCAATAAATTTGGAATCGGATTCTGGAGACCTGGCGCGGGTATAATTCACCAGGTCGTACTGGAAAACTACGCCTTCCCCGGAGGTATGATGATTGGAACTGACTCTCACACGGTAAACGCGGGTGGTCTGGGTATGTTAGCTATTGGCGTAGGCGGTGCTGATGCCGTGGATGTCATGGCTGGAATGCCGTGGGAATTAAAATGGCCGAAACTCATTGGCATCAAGCTTACTGGCCGTTTAAGTGGTTGGACTTCATCGAAAGATGTGATCCTTAAAGTTGCCGGTATTCTAACTGTGAAAGGGGGAACGGGTGCTATTGTAGAATATTTTGGACCTGGAGCCCAAACACTCTCATGTACGGGCAAAGGTACCATTTGTAATATGGGTGCTGAAATTGGCGCTACCACATCGACTTTCGGATATGATGAAAAGATGGCAGAGTACTTAAGGGGTACTGGACGCAAAGAAGTTGCCGACCTGGCCGACAAAGTAAAAGAACATTTGACGGGCGATCCTGAGGTTTACGAAGAGCCCCAAAAATACTTTGATGAAGTATATGAGATCGACCTATCTACATTAGAACCACATGTAAATGGTCCGTTCACTCCTGATCGCGCTATCCCTTTGTCACAATTTGCTGAGGAAGTGAAAAAGAATGGATGGCCTCAACAGTTGGAGGTGGGATTGATCGGCTCTTGTACCAATTCTTCGTATGAAGACATTACACGATCGGCTTCACTGGCGCAACAAGCCGTCGACAAGAAGCTCAAGGCAAAAGCTGAATTCACCATAACACCAGGCTCTGAGCAGGTGCGTTATACAGTCGAACGCGATGGCTACCTGCGCGTCTTTGAAAAAATGGGCGGCGTCGTGCTTGCCAATGCATGCGGACCGTGTATTGGGCAATGGTCGCGTCATACCAATGATCCGAACCGCGCCAATTCAATTATAACGTCTTTTAATCGGAATTTCGCAAAACGGAACGATGGCAATCCCAACACACACGCGTTCGTTGCCTCTCCCGAGATCACTACAGCATTTGCAATCGCTGGTGATCTTACATTCAATCCTATAACGGATACGCTGGTTAACCTTGACGGTCACTCTGTAAAACTTGATGAACCAGAAGGGCACGAATTTCCTCCAAATGGTTATGACGTAAAAGATCCCGGATACCTTGCACCGGCGAAAGACGGAAGCATGGTTCAGGTGAAGATCGCAGAAAACTCAAACCGTTTGCAGGCGCTAAGTCCATTTTCCCAATGGGATGGTAAAAATCTCATTGGAATGAATCTTCTGATAAAGGCAAAGGGCAAGTGTACAACAGACCACATCTCAATGGCAGGTCCATGGTTACGCTTCCGCGGTCATCTGGATAACATCGCCAACAACACGCTTACCGGTGCCGTTAACTATTTTAATGAGAAAACGGATTCGGTGAAGAATCAATTGACAGGAGCATACGGGCCAGTACCTGCAACTCAGCGTGCGTATAAGGCTGCCCGCAAACCTACGATCGTTGTTGGAGATCATAACTACGGCGAAGGTTCTTCGCGTGAACACGCTGCAATGCAGCCACGTCACCTTGGAATTAGAGTGATCCTTGTAAAATCATTTGCCCGTATACACGAGACAAACCTGAAGAAACAAGGTATGCTTGCTCTAACATTCTCAAACGAATCGGACTACGACAAGATTCAGGAGGATGATGCGATCGATATCATCGATCTTACAAGCTTTGCGCCCGAAAAACAACTGACTATAGGTCTGAATCACCGGGATGGTAGCTCAGAAACTATAAAAGTTAATCACACTTATAATGCCGGGCAGATAGAATGGTTTAAAGCAGGCTCTGCATTGAACCTGATGGCAAAGGAAATCATTTCGCGACAAACGGCTGTCGCAAAAAGTCCGGCAAAAAAGATAGCGAAGAAGGCAGCAAAGAAAATTGTCGCCGCTAAAGCTCCGGCGAAGAAAAAACCGGCTAAAAAAGTGGTTGCAAAGAAGGCGGCAAAAAAATCTGCTCCAAAAAAAGTAGCTAAGAAAAAGGCGGTAGCAAAAAAAGCAGGAAAGAAGTCGATTAAAAAAACGGCAGTTAAAAAGGTTTCAAAGAAGGTGGTAAAGAAATCTGGAAAGAAGAAAAAATAATCTTACTGCTTAGGATAATTAAAACAAAAGCCCCCCGAGTACTCGGGGGGCTTTTGTTTTTCATCTACATGTCTATTTAGGAACCTTTATCTTCTGCCCCGGAAAAATCAGGTCGGGGTTCTTGATAACATCCTTGTTCATTTCGTGGATTTTTTGCCATGTGGTTCCATACTGCTTGGCAATTTTGCTCAATGTGTCACCCTTCTTTATCTCATACACTTCGTCGAAGTCAGCTGCCTCCACATTCAGAACAAGATCCCCTGCTCTCATATCCGGATCTATCTTTTGATACGTGTCCCACATTTTTTGTTTCGTCTGTTCCGACACCTTTGCATCTATATGAAGAACATTATTTTTTTCTTCAACCTTTAATCCTGTTGCACCACCTTGACGCGCGAGGTCAATCACTGGTTTGTATTTTTCCTGTAGTCCCATGGCGCTTGTCATTTGATGTTAAGTTTGTTCTCAACTTTTTTTGGCGCTGCCTCATTAGCAGCCTTCATTGCATTTTGAAGGTCCGCCCTTTTGATATCCCCGGTAAGCGTAACGACGCTGTCGACAACTGTGGCGGTAACTCCAGATACTTTGTATCTCGTGAATGCCTCGGTTACTTTTGCTTGAAGTGCCGAATCCGACATTTGCTTCAGCTCCTCGGGGGTTGGACCTTGAGGTTTTACCGTAACATTATTAACAACACTCTTTACGCCTTTTATTTCAACCAGAGTTGTTTGAGCAAGGCTCTTAAGTTCATCATTTTCGACTTCACCCGAAAGGGTTACGACACCGTCTTGAACAGATGCTGATACTCCGCTCAACGCCGCATTACCGGCAAGGGCCGTCTTCGCGGCTTCATCAATCTTTTCGTCATTGGGTTGGCAAGAGAAAAGACTTGCCATTAAAGCCAACGACAGCACTAGGGTTGCTATTTTTTTCATTCTTAGAGAGTTTTGTTTTAATTAAAATACCAATCAAAAGTAAGACTATGCCGGCTACTTGGAGATGATTTGGCCGAAATTGTGGGTCCCCGAACCGGTTAAATTAGCGGGGAATTAATTGCCCAAAATGAAAAGAGCCTCCGTTGAAGCTCTTTTGATCAACCCGTTGGTTGCCTTGTTGAAACGGATGGATGTCAATTGACGTCCTTTCCTTCCTCAAGCTTTTTAATCATGGTCTCAACATTGGACTTGTTAAATTCATTGGGTGCTTGTGGAAGTGCCGCTTTCATGTATGTAAGGGCCTTCTTATAGTTCCCCATTGCTGAATAGGCGCGGCCCATTCCTACGTTAGTCGTAAACTCATTAGGAAATTTTTCAAAGTTCGCCTTGTATACTTTGAACGCCTCATCCACCTGCTTCATGCCCAACAACGTCCTTCCATAATAGTGTACATCTGTCATCGTACCAAGTGGAACAGCTTCCGCCATAACTTTCTTCGCTTCCTCAACTCTTTCCATTTTCATGAGAACTGCCGCCTTAGTACTGAGAGATCTGAAGTTCTTTTCACCCATCACGCGGAAATAGATCGCACGATCCATCCATGCCAACGCCTGTTCCAGCTCAACATTGTTTTGGACACACCAGTTAGCAGCCTGGATAAAATCGTAGTATGGCCTGGTCGTTCTAAGATCGCTCTTAAAGGCAGCGACCTGAAGTCCTTTACGGTCGGCCTGAACCTTAAATGGTATCATTCGTTTTTCCCAGGACATCGCGATAGTGACGGCATCGTCTTCCTGATTTAAGAATTCATACTTGAGCCACTCCACACTTTTGTCAAGTGTCTGATTCTTCACATTAACGCGCAAAGCGTCCTCTGCCGGATCGTAATAGAAGCTACCCCATGAGTTCGAAACCTTTGAGAAGATCAATGTATTTTCATCCTCACCAAGACTTATGAAAAATCCGTATGTCCCGGCAGGCAGATCTTTTCCTTCGATCTTAACCGGATGAGAGAATGACATTGTGGTGTTTTCATTTGCTCCTGCTCTCCAGGGAGCAGACATACTAGTGCCATGCCCCTGATCGGCGAATCCATAGTGGGCAACGGGGGTATTCCAGATTTTTCCCTCCCGTCCCTTCACACCGGCACGGCTATACGAAATGGCGATTTTTACAATACCGATCTGTTCGGAGACCGAAGCTTTTTTATTGCCACCATCCGGTTCAATAGTGATCGGCATGATCTGGGCAACGCCTAGCGTCGAAATTAACACGAGAAATAAAGTGAGGCGTAATATGTCTTTCATGACTGTAAGGTTTAATGAGATTATTGCTGGAAGTAAACTTATTCAAAAGAAGTCGAACCCAAATACCACAAAAAACGGGATCATAATTCAGTAGCGATGATCCAATTCGTTATCTTGATGAAAACGCATACGCTTAAGACAATATGGCAAGCCCTCCGGAAGGATTCGATGTCTACGAGCTTCTCGCGAAGAAGGCGGGAGAGGTAGAAAACGAGCTTCGTCGGCTGAACCGATGGCAGGATCTCCCCCTTTCAACAGACAAATTCGAAGACATGGGCGCGTTCGGTTCGAACACCATGACCTTTGAGCAATGGATACAGTTTGTCCTCCTGCCTCGTATAGCCCAAATCGTTCTGAACAAGGGGGAGCTTCCTGCAGACAGCATGCTTTCAACGTACGCGGTTCGCGTGTTTGATGGCGATCCGGATACCTCCAACCTTATCGACTTGCTTTGTGGGATCGATGAACTGTCTCGCAAGCCTACACAGGAAGCAGCTTACGATAGTTACCTTGAAATCCAGCCACGAGAACCTTCCCACCCGGAAACCGAAACAATTACTTTAGGTGATGAGACAATGCCTCAGGTTGTGTATTCCCTCGCCGATATTTTAAATCAATTTGAAGGAGACGATCTGGAAAGTCAGCTGCAAACTTTTGATATATTCATTAACATCCTTAGCCCTTCAGCTCGCCATGTGATCAGCGACTTGTTGCGAAAGGCTGGCGAGCAAGCCACTAATACCGTCACTAAAGAAAGAATTCAACGCGCGGCAAGTGCTATTGCCCTTGGAGGCCGTGCCACAGAAACTTTGGATCACGATGAGGCTATGCGTCGATATCG
>DATHIE010000043.1:0-56996 GCA_035316905.1 Chryseolinea sp.
TACGATCAAGTTGCCCGCCATTGCCAACATGGACTAACGCCTGTTAAGCCATAAGTTTTTTAAAGTTTGGCGGCTGTCTGTCGACTAATGCACCGTCGCATAAACAACTTACGATCTAATTACCTCGTCACTAAATTTTGCGCTGTACAACCTTTTTTTGCTATGGTGCACGAAGTATTATCTTTGCCGTTCTATGGCGAATCAGGACGACAACTTTTTAAAGACCGTGATCTCCCACGCAAAGGAGTATGGATTTATCTTTCCTTCAAGTGAAATTTATGATGGACTTGCTGCTGTATATGACTATGGTCAGAATGGCGCGGAGCTGAAAAATAATATCAAGGAGTACTGGTGGAAGTTCATGACACTGCTTCACGAGAACATCGTTGGAATTGATGCCGCCATTTTTATGCATCCCACCACATGGAAGGCATCCGGCCACGTGGATGCTTTCAGCGATCCGATGCTTGACAACAAGGATTCCAAAAAACGTTATCGCGCGGATGTACTGATCGAGGATGCTATTGCCAAACTTGAGGACAAGATCGAAAAGGAAGTGGAGAAAGCGTCGAAACGGTTCGGCGAGTCATTCGATCGCGAGAAGTTTATCACGACCAATGCGAGGACATCAGAATATCAGAAAAAGATTGATGAAACAAATGCTCGTCTGAAAGCTGCGATGGGTAGCGCCGATATGGCCGCCATGAAACAGCTTATTATCGACCTTGAAATTGCTGACCCCGTGTCAGGAACGAAAAACTGGACCGATGTGCGCCAGTTCAATCTTATGTTCTCGACTGAAATGGGTTCCCTTGCCGAAGACACAAATAAGATCTACTTGAGGCCCGAAACGGCACAAGGAATTTTTGTTAACTTCCTAAACGTTCAGAAGACCGGAAGAATGAAACTTCCCTTCGGCATTGCCCAGATCGGCAAAGCATTCCGCAATGAAATCGTAGCCCGTCAATTCATTTTTCGCATGCGCGAGTTTGAACAAATGGAGATGCAATTCTTCATCAAGCCGGGTGAGGAAATGAAGTGGTACGAATTCTGGAAAGAAAAACGAATGAGGTGGCATCAGACATTGGGTCTTGGCGCCGAAAACTATCGCTTTCACGATCACCTGAATCTAGCGCATTACGCAAACGCAGCATGTGACATTCAGTTCAATTTCCCTATGGGATTCAAAGAACTCGAAGGAATTCACTCACGCACTGACTTTGACCTTAAGAACCACGAAAAATTTTCCGGGAAGAAACTTCAATACTTTGATTCAGGAGACAATCAAAGTTATATCCCTTACGTGGTCGAAACCTCCGTTGGATTGGACCGCATGTTCTTGTCGATCTTGTCAAAGACCTACACCGAGGAAAAACTGGAAGACGGAAGCGACAGGGTTGTGTTGAGAATTCCGGCGCCATTGGCACCAAACAAAATAGCTATACTTCCACTTATCAAGAAAGACGGCCTCCCGGAAAAAGCAATGGAGATAATGAACGACTTGAAATTCGACCTCCGCTGCTTTTATGAAGACAAGGATGCCATTGGAAGGAGATATCGTCGCCAGGACGCTATCGGTACTCCATATTGTGTGACAGTTGACCATCAAACCCTCCAGGACAACACGGTTACTATTCGCGACCGTGATAGTATGAAGCAGAGACGAGTCAAGATCGAGGAGGTAAAAGGACAGATGATTGAAGCTTGCTCGATTAACAATCTGTTGAGAAAGATTTAAGGAATGTTTGTATTTCTGGCCGCATCAGGCGTCGTTATTTTTTTCGTTTATCATTATTTTAAATCCGAACTACGGGAAGGTTATTCCCAGGCAGGCCGGGCAGCGGCTCCTTTGAAAACCATGATGTTACCCGTTCCTCCAGCCTATCGCGGGATCCTTCAAAAATATTTTCCCTATTATCAAAGACTGAACGAATCCGATAAGAACAAATTCGAAAGAAAAGTTTGCAACTTCTTATACGGAAAACGGTTTATTCCCCGCGACATCGACGAGGTGACTATCGAGGCCAAGGTGCCGATAGCAGCAACTGCGATCCAGATAACGTTTGGATTAACAGATGTATACCTTCGTCATTTCAATAAGATTCTTGTCTATCCCAACGAGTATTATTCAGTGCTATTCAGACGTTACCACAAAGGTGAAGTAAATCCGCGATTTGGTATTATCGTTTTATCGTGGCAGAGTTTTGTGGACGGCTTGATTTATCCACATGACGGGAAAAATCTCGGCCTGCATGAAATGGCCCACGCCCTGCGATTGGAAAATATGCTTCGCAGTCCCGACTACCCGCTGTTTGACGAAGCCCTGTTTGAAGAATTCGATGAACATGCGCGTAGCGTATGCAGTCAGATTGAGAACTGGAGCGAAACCTTCTTCAGGCCATATGCCTGCGCCAACGAGCATGAATTCTTTTCGGTATCGATAGAACATTTTTTTGAAAGACCCGAAGATCTGAAAAACGAAATGCCACGACTTTATGCGATACTTGTAAAGCTCCTTAATCAGGATCCGCTTTTACTTCACTCCTGAGGTTCTTTAATAAGACCGCAAAATCATTTAATCTTGCACCTTGGGAATAGAGGTATAGGGTATAAGGTATAGGGGCTTCCCTATAAGTTTCTCCCAAAGCTCATAAGTTGTGCCTTATACCCTATACCATATACCATATACCCTTATCCACCGTGAATTGGCATCGACTACTTTCACCTTTCCGAACGGGACAAAAAAACATCACCCAAAGCGATCAATCACGAAGTGCTTTCGAACAGGATTACGACCGTATTATATTTTCACAACCGTTTAGAAGGCTCCAGGATAAAACGCAGGTTCATCCCCTACCTGAACACGATTTTGTTCATACGCGACTGACGCATAGCCTTGAAGTTTCCAGTGTAGGCCGTTCTCTTGGTAAACACGTTGGCGAAGTAATTATGAAACGGCATGGAGCATTGAAGGACGAATACTCTCTATTTGATTTTGGAGCTATCGTCGCTGCTGCATCCCTTGCTCATGATCTTGGCAATCCTCCGTTCGGACACGCTGGTGAAGATGCTATCTCCGATTTTTTCTCACATCACCCTCAGGGCCTGTCATTCAAGGACAAGGTGACTGAAGAGGAATGGACAGACCTTGTAAAGTTTGAAGGCAACGCGCAAGGCTTCCGCATTCTCAATAAAAATCAATATGGTTTAAAGTTGACTTTTGCCACGTTGGGAGCGTTCACCAAGTATCCATGTCCCGCTCATTTTCCAACACGCGATCGGTCGCGTAGAAGTCAGAAGAAATTTGGATTCTTTCAGTCAGAGAAGGAGGCCTTCAAAGAAGTAGCACAACAACTTGATTTGAATCGTGTTACTGATTATGTGTCAGGCAGACATCCGTTGGCATTCCTTGTCGAAGCAGCTGACGACATTTGTTATAGCATCATTGACCTGGAAGATGGATGTAATCTCGGACTGGTTTCCTACGAACAGGCGAAATCATTATTCGAAGGTGTAATCAATAAAAGTCGCTCAAAGCTGGGCAAGCTTGAACAACTCACAAATCAGCAGGAAAAGATCGGCTACTTGCGGGCGTTGGCGATCGGTGATCTTATGGATGAATGTTCTTCATTATTCCTCGATCGTGAAGAAGCAATCCTCAATGGAACCTTCGACATGGCGCTGGCGGACTATTGCCCGTCGAAACAAGGATTGAAGGAGATCATCAAGATATCAGTCGAGAAAATTTACCGCGCACGACAGGTTGTAGAAATAGAAGCTGCAGGACATGAAGTGCTTCCAGGATTATTGGAAGAATTTACAACGGCAGGTTTTTACCTCATGAACAATACAGCGTCCAGGAAATTTCAAAACCTTCAGCAATTATTACCGGTCGATATACGCATGGCAATCCAATTAAATCCAATGCCTTACAATATGCTTCGAAATGTTCTCGATTTTGTCTCAGGATTGACCGATAAGCATGCGTTGTCTTTGTATCGGAAAATCAAAGGAATCAGCATTTAAATTTGGTCTTCGGCCGGTCGAACCAATTATTTTTGGCGGATCAAAATAACGAGGGGACATATAAGACATTTCCTCCCCTTCCAAGCAAAAATTATTAGCTTTGAAGCCTGTTTCCCTTCAAAAAGGGAAACCAGACGCACCATTTATGTGGAATAAACTCGCAGAAGGGATCATCAAATACCGGCTTCCATTAAGTATTGTGATCGGCTTGATAACAATATTCATGGGATACTACGCCACCAAGGTAGAGATGAGCTACGAATTCGCTCGGTTAGTACCTCCGGATGATCCTGATATGATCTATCACGACAAATTCAAGGCGCAGTTTGGTGAGGATGCCAACCTCATCGCTGTTGGCATGCAGGATAGTGCTGTGTTTCAACTCGAAAATTTTAAAGCATTCCGGGAGTTGAACAAGGAGATTAAAAAAATTCACGGGGTCACCCAGGTGCTTTCATTGCCTGTCCTGAAGATGATCCAAAAAGACACCGTTAAAGCTAAGTTCTATCTCACGGACATCTTTAATGATTCCATCCCTGCGCAGCCACAGTTGGATAGCCTACTTGGTGTGGCGATGAATCAAAAAGTATACTCTGATCAACTGATCAACCATTCCAATGGCGCCACGATGATGCTGGTGTTTGTGAAAAAGGAAGTGATGGATTCGCCGCAGAGAATAGGCATGACACAATCGTTACTGGACGTCGGAAAAGTTTTTGAAGAAAAAACAAAAATTCAACTGCATTATGCGGGTTTGCCATTTATACGTACCGTAGTGGCTTCCGCATTGAAGAGGGAGATGAACATTTTCCTAATTGCATCTGCGCTGGTAACAGGTGTAATCATGTTCGTGTTTTTCCGCTCTTTCCGTGCGGTTCTTTTTTCAATGATCATCATCGGTATCCTGGTAGTATGGGTGTTGGGAACCCTTGTGCTTTTCGGTTTCAAGATCTCACTGTTGAGTTCGCTCATCCCGCCAGTGATCGTGACGATCGGAGTAACGAATGCAATTTACCTCCTCAACAAATATCATCTCGAATACTTCAAGACGAAAGACAAGATGGTAGCGATAACAAAGGTGGTCCGGAAGATGGGTCTTGCCATGTTCCTTACTAACCTCACGGTGGCGATCAGCTTTCTTACATTATTAGCGACAGATATAACACTATTGCGTGAATTCGGGATCGTAGCCGGCGTTAACGTGCTTGCTTTGTTTTTCGTAAGCCTCATCATGATACCGAGTATCCTCTACTGGTTGCCGGTTCCAACAGAGAAGCACCTCAAACATTTGAACTTTCCGATCATGGGTGCCTTCTTGCGTATGGTTGATCTCACCGTTCACCGGCACCGCCCAATCATTTATCTGATATCCCTTGGCCTTGCGGTGTTTGCAGTATACGGTATGTCCCGACTTCGATCGATTTCCTACATGGTCGACGATGTTCCGGAACAAAGCCAGGTAAAGAAGGACATGAAGTTTTTCGAAACAAATTTTAGCGGAATTCTTCCTCTTGAGATCATGGTCGAATTCAAGAGCAAAAAGAAAAGACCAATTCTGGATGTAAAGAACCTTGCCAAGGTGGATGAATTTGAATCTTTCCTTGACTCTCTTCCGTCCATGTCGCGCCCATTGTCGGTGTTAAGTTTTGTCAAGGCATCGAAACAGGCATTTTACAACGGCAATCCTTCAAGATATACTATTCCAACTCGCCAGGAAGGTGCGTTCATATTGAAATACATGAAAGGCCAGACTGACAGCAGCGGCCTTTACAAATCGTTCGTCGACACTACCTTCAGCAAAATGCGGATCTCTTGTCAGATCGCAGATATCGGCTCAATCAGGCTGGACTCATTGGTTCACATAGCTATTGAACCTCGGATGAAATCCATTTTTGCTTCAACGGAACGTGATTCGATAGCTACTACTATCACGGGCTCCTCCAAGATCTTTATAAAAGGAAACAAGTTCCTTATAGCGAACCTACAAGAGAGCCTGCTACTCGCATTTGTGCTCATCACGCTTTCGATGGCTATACTTTTCGCCAATGTCAGGATGATCATAATTTCGCTTGTTCCAAACCTGCTGGCATTAATGATAACGGCCGGGCTAATGGGTTTCTTCGATATTCCATTAAAAGCCAGCACAGCGCTTATTTTCAGTATCACGTTTGGCATCTCGGTTGACAACTCTATCCGTTTCCTTGCTAAGTATCGTCAGGAGATCCTTTCCAACAATTTCTTTATCCCTGTTGCGGTCAGTGATAGCATCATGGAAACAGGAAAGAGCATCATTTACACATCCATCGTGCTTTTCGCTGGTTTTATCATCTTCGCATTCTCGTCGTTCGGAGGAATTATTGCCCTTGGTTTGTTAACGTCGATGACCCTTATCATATCCATGTTCACAAACGTCATACTACTGCCTGCTTTAATAATGACATTTGATAAACCAAAGAGGGGAAAAGGCGAACATCTTATCATCGACGACTTCGACTCCAGCTTTTATGGAGAGCATGAGGACGAAGAGATCGACCTTAGTAAGATAAAAATACACAACAAACATCCATCGGCCGAATAAGTTGTACTGTGTTTTATCGTTGTAAGTAAATCACAACAGTATCTATGTTCGATTTCCTCAAACTGAAACTGCATCCTCAAAACGTTGTTGCTACATTAGTGCTCTGCGGAGCATGTGTGCTCGATAATTCCAGCTCCGCACAATCCATCGGCGAAGGTTCAGCCTATCAAGGTGCCTATATCCTGAATGCCCCAGCGTATCAAAAGGGCGTATATAGAACTTTTGATGAGTTCAAGTATAACCGGCCATCCATCGTCGATCACTATGCTATTGGCAAAAAGGCGATATTAATAACAGAGGGCACCGGCAAGAGTAGAAAACTGAAAAAGCATGAGGTATGGGGTTACTGCGACGGCTCAAGAATATTTGTCAGGTGGCGAAAGTTTAACGAGCTGGTGGAAAAAGGAAGGTATTGTTACTTCAAAGAAACAGGGACAAGAATGACGTATGTTGTTTCTGGAATTCCTCTGATGATCATACCAGTGCCTACCCCTTATAAAGATGAAGTGATCGTAAACTTTAATACAGGGACAAGCTACCGACTCACTAAAAAATTGATGAGAGAAATTCTGGAAGCCGATGATGCGGAGCTCCTGGAAATGTTCACAAAGGAGCGCGGCAAGGGAAAAAAGCTTTTCGACTATGTCGTAAAATATAACGATCGAAACACTGCCCGGATCAAGTAATCGGGACAACTGCTTTTTATCAGAGTTAGGTTCGAAAAAGCCTCTATTGTTTTCGCCCTTTCGGGGGTATTCTCAATCCACACTTAAAATTTGGGCGATTCGGGCAAAAAACCTGTCAGGTAAATCGCAAATAACAAATATCTTTGCGGCTTACGTAAAATCGTATCCTCAAATTCTGCAATGGCGCCCAAGTATAAAGAGTATAAGAACCTCAATTTTGCCCAAATCGCGGGGGAAATCCTTGATTTTTGGAAAAAAGAAAAGGTTTTTGAGAAGTCTGTGACGAACCGCGAAGGGGCTGCTTCCTTCACCTTTTATGAAGGTCCACCCAGCGCAAACGGTACACCCGGAATCCACCACGTGATGGCCCGGACCGTCAAGGATATTTTCTGTCGTTTTAAGACGTTGCAGGGTTTTCAGGTAGAACGGAAAGGTGGTTGGGATACCCACGGACTTCCAGTTGAGCTACAGGTCGAAAAACAACTGGGCATCACGAAGGATGATATCGGAAAAAAGATCTCCATCGAGGATTACAATAAGAAGTGCCGTGAGACAGTGATGATGTATAAGGATCAGTGGGATGATCTAACCATGAAAATGGGCTTTTGGGTAGACCTTCAAAACCCTTACATCACTTACAAAAAAGAATACATTGAGTCACTGTGGTGGATATTAAAACAACTCTACGACAAGAAGCTCCTCTATAAAGGGTATACAATCCAACCATACTCTCCATCCGATGGAACAGGTCTGAGTTCGCATGAGCTCAATCAACCGGGATGTTACAAAGACGTCAAGGATACCTCTATCGTCGCGCAGTTCAAGGCTGTCAGGGATGCAAAATCAGACTTCCTCTTCTCAGACGTGACGGGCGATGTCTATATCCTGGCGTGGACGACCACACCATGGACCTTGCCATCGAATACATCATTAGTCGTCGGAGAAAAGATACAGTACGCTCTAGTCAACACTTTCAATCCATATACCCATAAGCCAGTAAACGTAGTGCTGGCAAAAGATCTTGTGGGTAAATACTTCCCTGAAAAGAATAAGGATCTTAAACTCGAGGACTACAAAGCCGGAGACAAAGCAATACCCTTCCGGATTGCAAAGGAATTCCCGGGACAAGGTTTGGTAGGAGTCACTTACGAGCAACTGATGCCCTATGTGAAGCCGTTGTACGATACCGATAAAGCTTTTCATGTCGTTGCCGGCGATTTTGTGACGACTGAGGATGGAACTGGAATCGTTCACTCTTCCCCTACGTTCGGTGCGGATGACTTCCGGATCTCAAAACAATATGGAATACCTCCGTTGACAGTGATGGATGAAATGGGCAACGAAGTGCCTACTGTGGATAAGAAAGGGAAATTCGTTAACGAGGTAGGAGAAAAGCTAAAAGAAGGCGTATCCAAATACGGGATCAAAACCCACAAGACCCTCAACGTCGATGATTTTTACGTTAAGAACTATACTGACGAAGATGAGACTAATCCGGACTATAAGACCACGGATGTTATCATCTCCATCATTCTAAAGGAAGAAAACAAGGCCTTTAAGGTTGAGAAGTACGAACACACGTATCCTCACTCGTGGCGCACGGACAAACCGGTTCTCTACTATCCTCTGGACGCGTGGTTTATCAAGACCACTGCGCTAAAGGACAGAATGGTTGAATTGAACAAAACCATAAACTGGAAACCGGAATCAACAGGCACAGGGCGATTTGGCAATTGGCTGGAGAATTTAGTGGATTGGAATCTATCACGATCCCGGTATTGGGGAACACCACTGCCGATTTGGAGAACTAAAGAGAGCAAAGAAGAAATTTGTATTGGTTCGCTTAAAGAACTTAATGAGGAAGTTGCAAAGTCAGTCAAGGCCGGTTTTATGAACGCAGCTCTTCCCGATGATTTTGACTTGCATCGCCCATATGTTGATGACGTGGTCCTCGTGAGCAACTCAGGGCAACCAATGTACAGGGAGCCGGATCTTATCGATGTTTGGTTCGACTCAGGAGCGATGCCCTATGCGCAATGGCACTATCCTTTTGAAAACAAGGAGATCTTCAGTAAAAACTATCCCGCAGATTTCATCGCAGAAGGTGTTGACCAGACCCGCGGTTGGTTCTTTACGCTGCACGCAATCGCGGTAATGCTATGCGACAGTGTTGCTTTTAAGAACGTTATATCAAACGGACTTGTGCTTGACAAGAACGGTAACAAAATGTCGAAACGAAAGGGCAACGTGGTCAACCCTTTTGAAACGCTGGATCAGTACGGTGCCGACCTGGTTCGCTGGTACATGATCGAAAATGCTCCACCATGGGATAATTTGAAATTTGACTTTGATGGGATCGTAGAAGTTCAGCGAAGGTTCTTTGGAACCCTGCAGAATACATACTCTTTCTTTGCGCTATACGCAAATATTGATGGCTTCCACAAGGATGAAATGAACACAGTTCCTCGTTCGCAACTAAGCGATCTCGACCGTTGGATTATTTCAAAACTTCAATCGTTAATACTTGAAGTTACACAGGCTTATGAAGAATACGAACCAACCCGGGCAGCACGCGCTATTCAGGATTTCGTCAACGATCACCTCTCTAATTGGTATGTGCGTCTCAACCGTAAGCGATTCTGGAAAGGGGAAATGTCGGCAGACAAAAAAGCGGCATACGAAACACTTTATGAATGTCTGATGGTGACGGCTCAACTAATGTCTCCAATAGCTCCTTTCTACGCAGAGTGGCTTTATAAAAATCTTTCAGACAACATCCGTGATAAGGCGGTTACCAATAAGACACCATTGCGTCACAATTCCTTGCATCTGACGGACCTTACGAAAGCGGATAAAAATCTGATAGCTCCTGAATTGGAATTATCTATGGATTATGCCCAGCGCATTTGTTCATTGGTGCATTCCTTGCGGAAAAACAGCAAGATCAAAGTACGCACTCCTTTGCAGAAAATTCTTCTTCCGGTGTTGGATGAGTCATTTGCCAAACGTGTTAAGTCAGTTGAGGAGATCATCCTTGCCGAAGTAAACGTAAAAGCTATTCAATATATCGACGATGCGTCAGGCGTTTTGGTAAAGAAAGTAAAGCCGAACTTTCCAAAATTGGGTAAGCAGTATGGACCAAAGATGAAGGATGTAGCTGCAGTAATTTCCACATTTACAAAACAGGACATCGCAGAAATTGAAAAACAAGGGAAGCTATTAAAAGCAGGATTTGAACTTTCCCTTGATGAAGTGCTTATTTCATCAGAGGATATTCCGGGTTGGTCCGTAGCAAGCGAAGGCACGCTAACGGTCGCGCTGGATATAACAATCACGGACCAACTGAAAAAAGAAGGTATTGCACGTGACTTTGTAAACAGGATTCAAAACCTGAGAAAAGAGATGGGCATGGAGGTGTTGGACAAGATCCAATTGGAAGTAAAGCAGGATTCAGATATCGTTAATGCGGCATTAAAGGAATTTGGTCCCTATATACAAACAGAAACGCAAGCATTAAACCTTGACATAAAAGCCAGTATAGAGGAAGGGGTTATGGTGGAAATGGACGATTTTGTATTGAGCGTGAAAATAAATGTTAAGCGGTAGCCATTCTGTTAGGTAAAGTTTGGATAATGATATCCTGATAAAGAATTATAGTTAATGAAAATATATAAGTACTTTTTACTTGCTCTTCTGGTAATTGTAATCGATCAGACATCGAAGTTGCTGGTGCATAACAACATGTTTCTTCACCAGGAGATCACCGTTTTGGGTTCTGAGCAATACGGGTTCAAGCTGCATTATCTTCTCAATCCGGGCATGGCATTCGGCATCCGTTGGAACAACGAATTTGGCAAGCTTGCTTTAACAGCTTTCAGGATCATTGCAATGTTCGGGATAGGTTACTACCTCGTGAGAATGGCACAGAAGGGTTCAAGCTCCGGCTTTCTCTGGTGCATGGCGCTTATCCTTGGGGGTGCAGTAGGCAACGTAATTGATAGTACATTCTATGGAGTGTTGCTCAACAACCATCCGGCAAACTCACCCACACCGTGGTTTCACGGACAAGTTATCGATATGTTGTTCTTCCCCTTGTTCGATTACACCTGGCCCGACTGGGTTCCTTACGCTGGGGGTGAATATTTCTTATTCTTTAGTCCGGTTTTCAACATCGCGGATTCGTCAATCTTTTTGGGTGTAGTTATCATTTTGATTTTCCAGCGGAGATTCTTTGGTGAGAAACTTCATCACGAAGATTATACATCGACGACGAGGGATCATATTACATCTCAGGATGGTACGCCTGAAAAAACCCTCGATAAGTCCGACAACGTACAGCCTCCTGTAAGCGCGCCCGATTGATCCATTTGAAGTGAGAAGCTAGAAGTTAGGAGTTGGTGCAAGTACTAACGATACTGATAACCTATTATAAGCCCTTTGGCGGGTTAGCGCCAATTGTCAAGCGAATGCCCTTGCTCTCGCCCTAAATTCTAAATTCTAACTCCTACCTCCTATCTCCTTACTCATAACTAATTTTTGCTATTTTTAGGCCGATAATACCTAACCTACAAACAATGAGTTTATTTATTAAGAAGCCCCTAGCGCAACTCCTGGCTCAAGGTGGTGATTCAGAAAAAGGACTAAAGCGAACGCTAGGTGCGGGAAACCTCATCGCTCTGGGCATTGGTGCAATCATTGGCGCGGGTCTGTTTGTTAGGACCGCTGCTGCGGCCGGTGAAGCGGCAGGACCTGCAGTTGTCCTCTCTTTTGTGGTTGCCGCCGTTGGCTGTGCATTCGCGGGACTATGTTATGCAGAATTCGCGTCCATGATACCCGTTGCGGGAAGTGCTTACACATACGCATATGCCACAATGGGTGAGTTCATCGCCTGGATCATCGGTTGGGCACTTGTGCTCGAATATGCACTCGCAGCAGCAACCGTTTCAATTGCATGGAGTGAATACCTCAATAATCTCTTAATAAGTTTTGACATAGGGGCGATTCCATATCAATGGTGTCATTCGCCTATGGAAACATCAGCAATTACCGGAGTGCAGGGAATCATGAATCTGCCGGCATTGGGGATACTTGTTATTCTCACGGCGATCCTCATCAAAGGAACACAGGAATCTGCATTTGTAAATGCGATTATTGTATTCATTAAGGTTGCCATCGTGTTACTTTTTATCGTGATCGGCTGGCAGTTCATCAAACCGGAAAACTATACTCCCTTTATGATTCCCGCAGATGTTCCGGGTCATGAGGCTTTCAACAGACACGGCTTCGGGGGCGTACTTGGAGGTGCAGCTATTGTATTCTTTGCATTTATCGGATTTGATGCTGTGTCAACGGCAGCGCAGGAGGCGAAAAATCCGAAACGCGATATGCCAATAGGTATTCTTGGATCTTTGATCGTATGTACAATTTTATACATTCTCTTTTCCCATGTGCTTACCGGCATTGCTAACTGGGAGGAATTTAAGACAGCAGGTAAGGAAGCATCGGTCGCTTATGCAATTCAAACTTATATGCCCGGATATGGATGGCTGGCAAAGCTTATCACGGTAGCGATATTGGCTGGATTCTCTTCGGTTATTCTCGTGATGTTGATGGGCCAGTCGCGTGTATTTTATTCGATGTCCAAGGATGGATTGATTCCAAAGGTATTTTCGGATGTGCACCCGAAATTCCGCACTCCTTATAGGTCGAACATGATCCTCTTTGTGTTTGTTGGAATATTTGCAGCGTTTATTCCCGGCAATGTGGCGGGTGACCTTACAAGCATAGGAACGCTCTTCGCGTTTGTTATGGTGTGCGCAGGTATTTGGGTAATGCGCGTAAAAAACCCTGAGGCAGTACGTCCATTCAAAACGCCTTTGGTACCTGTCGTTCCTCTTTTAGGAATTCTTATTTGCTCGGGCATGATCTTCTCTCTTCCAAAAGAAACTTTGATGGCAGCCGGAGCGTGGATGGTGGTGGGATTATTTATCTATTTCCTCTATAGTAAGAAGAACAGCAATCTTAGGAATAATCCTCAATAACACCCCTAAATCCCCTTTAGGGGACTTTGAATGCAGGTGTTAACTAAAAGCGCTTTCTAAACTTTGGATTCACGGGGACACAATCAAATGTGTCCCTTTTTTTACCCCTAAATCCCCTTCAGGGGACTTTGAGTGTGTGCTTCATTATGTCGCACCCGTATTGAGTGTCGAGGATCTAACTTAATTCCCCTCGAGGGCTAGGGGGCAGGCGGAAGTTTTATCAGGAAAATCTGAACGCTAAAATTTTTATCAACCCTTTCTCGTTTCGACATTCGTTCGCCCCTAAATCCCCTTCAGGGGACTAGAGCCTTTAACGGCATTTCCTCCACATTGATGGGGCTAGGGGTGTTATATGAAAGATTATAAAGACAAACTATTTCTTGGCGCTAATAAATTTCTGTTTGACATGGCTGGACAGCTCCGTCGTGATGAGACCAAAGCAGAAAAACTTTTGTGGTCTATGCTACGTAACAAACAACTCGGAGTTAAATTCAGAAGACAGCACCCCCTGTACTCCTACATCGTTGATTTCTACTGTCATTCTCACCGGTTGGTAATTGAAGTTGATGGTTGACAACGTTCGATCACAAGCATTTGAAGAATACAAAATAGTAATCATACGTTTCACAAACAACGAAGTGCTTTGCGACATAGAAAATGTATTACAAAAAGTCAAGCTACATTTAAACAATGTACACTCATCCAATTCCCCCTAGAGGGGGCGTAGAGGGGGCCAGGGGCGTTAGGAGATCTCCAACTTAAATCCCACACCATGATAGTTAACTATCTGAATTGACGCATCCTCCTTTAAATACTTGCGCAGCTTGGAAATAAAAACGTCCATGCTTCTACCCATAAAGTAATCGTCGTCGCCCCAGACGTGTTTCAATATCTCTTCGCGTTTTAGGACGCGTTCCCTGTTCTGATACAACAGTTTTAACACTTCGGCCTCCTTTTGTGTGAGAAGCTTTTCCGTCGTGTTGTTTTTCAAAACCAGGTTAGGAAAGTCAAATTCAAAATGACCCAGTGAAAATACCTTCTCGTTTTGATTGAGCTGAACGCTGGAACGTTTCATAAATACTTCAATCCGGTAGAAAAGCTCTTCAAGGCTGAATGGCTTCGTGATGTAGTCGTCTCCGCCGGTCTGAAATCCCTCTAGCTTGTCTTCCGTCATCGATTTGGCCGTCAGGAATAAAATGGGGACGCTCTTATTTTTTTCACGAATGCTGCGTGCAAGCGAAAAGCCATCCTTCTTTGGCAACATCACGTCGAAAATACAGAGATTGAAATTCGCTTCGTAAAATGCATTTTCCCCTTCTTCCCCATCCTTACAAAGTGTGACATCATAACCCTTGATCAAAAGATTGTCCTTAATAACAAAGCCAAGACTAGGATCATCCTCAACGAGTAAAATTTTCTTTGACTCAATCATGTGTCTGTTGTGATTTCCGACTATCGAAGCACAGGCAGATAAATTCTGAAAATGCTTCCTTTCCCCAACTCACTTCGTAACGATATTTTTCCGCGGTGTGCATCGACGACTGTTTTAACGTAGCTCAATCCCAGACCGAAACCTTTTACGTCGTGAAGATTACCCGTCGGAACACGGTAAAATTTTTGAAATACGCGCTTTTGATTTTCGAGTGCAATTCCAATCCCGTTGTCCTCCACTTCTACTGTGATTCCTCCATTCTCATTAATAGTTCTGACAACGAGCGAAGGCGTAGTTTTGCAGTACTTGATGGCATTGTCAAACAAGTTGTTGAATACGTTTGTCAGATGCAATTTGTCTCCTTCAATGTCCGGCTCTTCAGCGGATAATTCCAGTCCGACGCTACCTTTCTTTTCCTGCAAGGACACAGACGAATGACGGACTGAATCCTGAATAATACTGTGAATACTTAAGCTCTCTTTCCTTAAACCGATATCTTCCTTATCAAGGCGCGCCATCTGAAGCACACGTTCGACCTGATGTTTCAGCCGCGTGTTCTCCTTCTCTATAATAGTCATATAGTTGAAAAGCCGTTCAGGCTGGTGAACAATCTCCGGATCTTTCAAGACTTCCGTTGATACGGCAATAGTGGCGATTGGCGTCTTGAATTCATGGGTCATGTTATTAATGAAATCCTTCTGTATCTCGGAAAGCCTCTTTTGTTTTAAAATTACAAACAACGTATACGAGAAGAATACTATCACCAGCAACAAGACCACAGATGAGAACGACCATATGCCCATTTGATTTGTGATGTGAGCCAGGCGATTGGGAAACTGAACACCGAAGTGATATCCCTGGTTTGCCCAATCCGGAAATTTCTTGTTAGTGACACGTTTTTCTTTGGCCGTTTGCAATGGAACATAATCACCATATACCATTCGTTCACTCGAGCAATCATAGACTCCATATTCAAAATCAGCACGGATGCTACGCTTCTCGAATTCGCTGCGCAGAAGAAATTCAAGCAAGCTTGGATCGATCTCACTGTTGACCATCACAATGAAATAATTCGTCGAAACTTGTCGTACCGGATTAATTGCCGGTGAAGGTGTCTTGTTGATCTCAAAGATTTGTTGAGCAACGTTGTACAACGCCGTATTCACGGTACGCTCGAACTCAGCTTCCTTAAGGTCAAATGCGCGACGAACCCAATATATCTGAGTTATGGTGATTCCAATAATGCAAAGCGCACCAAGGATCACAATAAACCGAATGGTTGAACTTTTCACAGTCTAAAATTACGATAAATGGCGGCGCTCAAAAAAAACATTAACAAGTCATTAACAAAATTTAGAATATCGTTAACAAGCCCAATTAAGGCGTTTCTACAGCTTTGTGTCAGTCATTTTCAGCGGGTCATTTCCGATGTCGCGACGGGAAAACAACAGGCTGGATGACAAATTGTAGTGTAACCTTTAAACTTCTCTTAACATGAAAAAGATCATTTTATCAATCCTTGTTTGTGTCCCGATAGCTATCGGCATTGCATCGATAGTCGTAGCACAACAACCCCTTGCCTCAAATGCAAAACCATCGTCGGAATTCACCAATGACCTCGGCTCATTTACCTGGGCCGAAACTTCGTTCGACTTTGGTAAGATCAAAGTTAAAGCGCCGGTCACCCATGAATTCTCCTTTATCAACGGCGGCGACTCCCCACTGGTTATAACGTCAGTTCAAGCCTCATGTGGTTGCACTGTTGCCAAGTACAGCAAGGATCCAATCAGTCCGGGGTCGTCAGGCTATGTGACGGCAACGTATGATGCTGCCAGAGTAGGTATGTTCACCAAAACCATTACCGTGAACGCAAATACCGGCAGTGGTGCTGTGGTGCTCACTGTCAAAGGTGAAGTGGTAGAATAATAACCTCAGGCGAAAGCTGGTGTATCAAAACCGGCTTTCGCTTTTAGAAACCGTAAACGTTTTCGAAAATAAAGTCTGCAAATCATCCGTACCGTTGAATCGCTTGGGTAGTATTTGATAACTTTGTTAGCACCCAACTACAACCCATGGCCAGTCAGTTCAATGAGACTGTTTCTACACGTTATCACATGTACAACAGTCTTTTCCTCAACCTTCCATATACCGGTATCTATCGAACGGGGACGTTGCTTCCGCTTTTGCAGCAATCGTGCGAGAGCGAGTATGAAAAGGGAAAGGACCCAAAGACAATAATTAAAAAGTTTTTCAAAGAATACACCCCGCAAGCGACACGTGAGGAGCAGTTCGATTTGCTTTTTGGATTCATACAATATGTCGAGAGGCAGGTCGTGTTGTTCGATTCTATAGAAGACGCAGCCTTTGCAGAAATAAACGATTTGAAAGGGAAGGGCACGGTAGCAGAATTACTTCTTCGCGTCCGTGCCGAGGGAGCGGTCGAAGCACTCAAAAGAAAGCTGGAAGACTTTAGTATTAGAATCGTATTGACAGCTCACCCCACGCAATTTTACCCCGGTAATGTACTGGCAATTCTGAATGACCTCGAACAGGCGATCCGTGAGAACAGGCTTGAGCACATTAACCTTCTTTTGAGGCAGCTTGGAAAGACGCCAATCATCAATAAGGAAAAACCAACACCATTCGACGAAGCAGTAAGCTTATCGTGGTTTCTGGAAAACGTGTTTTATCCTGTTATCCCTGACATCATAAACAAGCTTATGACGGGTCTGGATATGAAGCTGGAGGAGTGGGTCAACTATGACCTCATCAAAATAGGTTTTTGGCCCGGTGGCGACCGCGACGGTAACCCATTTGTAACACATTCAATTACGTTGCGTGTAGCCCATCATTTGCAGCAAACGTTATTGAGATGTTACCATCGCGACCTGCGTATTCTCAAAAGACGACTTACGTTCAAAGGAGTCGATCATATTATCGCGAGGGGTGAACGCAAAGTATACCCAATGGCCTATGGCGGAGGTCATGGTGAGATCTATTCTCATCCGGACGAGCTCCTGAACGATTTGTTTGAAGCACGGGAAGTCCTTATCAGGGATCATAAAGGGTTATTCCTAAACCTTCTTGACGGCTTTATTTTAAAGGTGCGCATATTCGGATTCTATTTTGCCAGCATGGACATACGGCAGGATAGCCGGAAACATGCGTATGTGTGGGATGCACTCCTGGAAAAACTTAAATCAAAAAACAAAAGCCTTAAAAACTTCGACAAGCTTTCAGAACAAGAAAAAATAGATGTGCTGCTTGGCCTGAACTTCAAACCTTCGTCTATGAAGTTTGATGATGAATTTGTCACTGAGTTGATCGAAAGCATAAACGTGATTGGTCAGATCCAGGAAGAGAACGGACCGGAAGGATGTCACCGCTACGTGATCAGTAATTGCCAGTCAGCTCTTGACGTGGTCAGGGTATATCAGCTTGCTTACCTTGTGCTGGGTAAGAATGAAGCCTTGAATCTTGATATCGTACCTCTCTTCGAAACCATTGAAGATCTTGCGAATGCCTCCACTGTAATGACTGCTTTGTACAGCATACCCGCTTACCGTGCACATCTCGGCAGAAGAAAGAACAAGCAGACAATCATGCTTGGATTTTCCGATGGCACAAAAGACGGCGGATACCTGAGGGCAAACTGGTCTATTTTCCAGGCGAAAGAAAATCTCACTCGGATCACCCGAGAGTATGGTTTCACAGCAGTCTTCTTTGATGGACGTGGAGGCCCGCCAGCGCGAGGAGGCGGCAATACCCACGATTTTTATGCGTCGTTGGGGGACACGATAGAGGATAAGGAGGTTCAGATCACCATCCAGGGGCAGACCATCAGCTCAAATTTTGGAAAGCCTGTGTCATGTTTGTTCAACCTTGAGCAACTGTTGTCTGCGGGAATCGAAAACTCAGTGTTTAAAAGGAAGAATAAACTGATTAGTGGTGAGATAAACCTGCTTAATGCACTCGCAGACGAAGGACACAAAGCATACCTCGACCTAAAGCAACATCCAAAGTTTGTTCCTTACCTGGAAAAAATTACTCCATTGTCTTATTTCGGAGACACAAACATTGGCTCACGTCCTGTGAAGCGGAGTCAGGGAAGCTTAAAATTTGAGGACCTCCGTGCAATTCCTTTCGTTGGATCCTGGGCCCAGATGAAACAGAACATTCCCGGATTTTATGGTGTGGGTTCGGCAGTCCGAGAATTGAAGAAACAAGGTAAATTCCGTGAGTTAAAGGCGTTATTCAAGCAGTCATTGTTTTTCAGAACGTTGCTCAGTAACAGTATGATGTCGTTGACCAAAACATACTATCCAGCGACGGCATATCTCGCGAAGGACAAAGAGTTTTCCGAATTGTGGAAGAAAATGTTTGCTGAACACAAGTTATCAATTCAGATGATCCTTGAAGTATCAGGTCTTTCAGAACTCATGGAGAACAATCCTCTTAATCGCGATTCCGTAAAGTTACGGGAGAAGATAGTCCTTCCACTGATCACGATCCAGCAATTCGCGCTGCAGCAATTGCGAGCTCTTGATGAAAATGAAAAACAGTACGAAAGAATCTATCAGAAGCTTGTACTGCGCTGTATGTTTGGTATCATCAACGCTGCGCGAAATTCTGCTTAAGGGTTATTCGATCCGTTCGTCGGTGATAGTGAGTATCACTCCGTCAAAAGTGGTTTTGTATTGGGCGAGAGGTCGGATGGCCAATCCTCCATTAGGCATGCCTGTTGCTAAATCAAATGTTGAGCCACAACACGGATCGACGAGGAAAAGAGTTGAGGCATCTACGTTCACCGTTGCACATGCGTCATTCGGATGATATGAACAATTGCGTTCATAGGCGGCGTATCCGCCTGTTTGCTTGCAATAAATGATTATACCCCTCACTCCACCGCTTACCGCCAACGTTGTACCGGTTGTTTTTAATGCGAAGTATTGAGGTAAGTTAAGATTTAAGACAATTTCCGGGAATGGCGCGTATGGGATGGGATCATCATAGTCATTGGGAGAACAGGCTGTTATCGCAATGACGCACAGCGTGATGAAACCAAAACGAGATCTTATTTTATTGTGCAGGATAATCATAAAAACCTTTGCCACTTTTTCTGCCGAGATGGCCGGCATCAACTTTCTGTTGTTGTAGCCGGCTGGGTCTGAACTTGGGATCCTGGTAGAAAGCATCATACATCGATGTAGTGACAGAAAAATTCGTATCAACGCCGATCAAATCCATTAGCTGGAAGGGTCCCATCTTAAAACCTGTTGACTTCAGAAGTGCATCTACGGTTTGAAAATCTGTCACCCCATCTTCAACTATCTTCAGCGATTCCGTATAAAAGAATCTCGCTACCCTGTTAACTATAAAACCGGGGGAATCCGCCGCCATTACGTATGTTTTCGAGATACTATCCACAAAGGCGCTCAACTTTTTAATTGTCAAATCGCTCGTTGCGCCACCTTTGACGATCTCTACCAACTTCATAACGGGTGCGGGATTGAAAAAGTGGAGACCTGCACATCTTTCTTTGTGCTTCAGTATCGAACCAAGCTGCGTTATCGGAAATGAGGACGTGTTGCTCACTAATAAACAATCGAGTGCATTTATTTTCTCAAGCTCTAGAAGGATCTTCTGCTTTACTTCTCTCTTTTCTATAACCGCTTCGATAGCGAGATCAACTTGCAGCTGCCTGAAATCCCCAACGGCCTGGATACGTGCCAGCGCCTCATCTTTGGCTGTTGATGTGATCTTTCCTTTGCCTACAGCAGCCTCAAGGTTTTTACGAATAGCCGCAATTGCAGTCTTCGTGAGATCGGGCTGAATGTCGTACAGCATCACGGGATATCCCGCTACAGCGCATACCTGCGCGATGCCCTGCCCCATGACACCTGCTCCAACGATCGCGATATTCTTAATGGATTTTGGAGCCATCTTAGATCACGGCTTGAAATTGACGCAGGAAGCGAACATCATTCTCTGAAAACAATCGAAGATCATTGATCTGGTATCGAAGCATGGTCACTCGTTCTATGCCCATCCCGAATGCAAATCCTGTAAACTCCTCTGGATCGATGCCACAATTTTTCAAGACGTTGGGGTGCACCATTCCAGATCCCGCTATTTCAACCCACCCGGAGTGTTTACACACGTTACAGCCTGCACCTTTACAGATAAGGCAAGAAATATCGATCTCCGCGCTGGGTTCCGTAAATGGAAAGAATGACGGTCTGAACCTGATTTTCGTGTCCTTGCCGTACATCTCTTTTGCAAAATGATAAAGCGTCTGCTTTAGGTCCGCAAAACCGACATTGCGGTCTACATACAGCCCTTCCACCTGATGGAAAAAGCAATGCGCTCGCGCAGAAATTGCCTCATTTCGATAGACACGTCCCGGCATGATCGCCCTGATGGGAGGTTTTTGATCTCGCATCATCCGTATCTGGACATTTGAGGTATGTGTCCTCAACAAAATATCCTGACCTCCTTTTGAACTGTCCTTCTTTTCGATGAAGAAGGTATCCTGCATCTCACGGGCCGGATGATTCTCAGGGAAATTTAGCGCTGAAAAATTATGCCAGTCGTCTTCGATCTCAGGACCATCAGCAACATTAAATCCGAGCCGCTCAAATATCTCTATGATCCGGTAACGGGTGAGCGTGAGCGGATGCAGATTACCGATCTGATTGGAAACTGGCGGAAGTGTAAGGTCAATTTCGGCGTCCGTTTGCGGGGCCGCTTCCAGCTTTTCCGTCAGTTCTGCCAATTTTGTCTCAGCGGCCTGTTTTAGCTGGTTAAGGACTTTCCCAACGGTTTTTTTCTGTTCAGAAGGCACGCGCTTCAACTCCTCAAACAACTCACTGACCACACCTTTGCGGCTGATAAATTTCATCCGAAAGTTCTCCAGCGCCTGTTTGCCGTTTTCAGCAAACTCATTCACCTCATTTAGCAAAGATTTGATCCGTTCTTCCATTTAATTTATGTAACAAGCCCCAAAATTAATGTTTTGAGCCGGATTGAGCTAGCACGAAAAAGCACTCTATCAATCCGACAGCCGGCTTATAATTAGCCTGTCCAGCGTTACGCTTAAGAGAAAAGAAAGCACCAACAGTCCAGAGAGGACATAGACGTCGCTGAATTCCTGGAAGGTGATTGCAAGCACGATATAAAGTATTTGAACACCTCCGAGAGTTAAAGTTGTCTGACTATGGGTCATTCCCAGCCGCATGATGGCATGGTGAACATGGCTCTTATCCGGCGCAAACGGCGATTGACCTTTTGAAATACGCAGTATAACAATTCGGAGGGTATCGACTAATGGAATGATAATTATACACGCTGCTGTTCCAACCGAGCCGTTGAACTTGTATGGTGTCATTGCCGGCAGGCTGTAGTTCACATTTATAAAATGAATCGCCATAATGCCTAGCATCATGCCGATAACAAGAGCCCCGGTGTCTCCCATAAAAACCTCGGAAGGCTCCCAATTAAATATGAGGAACGCAAAGATTCCTCCGAGCATGGCAAAGGCAATTATAGAAAAGATCTGATCATCGACGAGATAGAACCATATTCCGAACGCCAGTAGTGCCACAATTGCTATTGTTCCGGCTAGGCCATCGAGGCCGTCGATCAGATTGAAAGAGTTCGTTATGACGATGATCGTAAAATAAGTAATGATATAACTTACAATACCAGGTAGCTCGTAAACGCCAAACAATCCATAGAAGGTTTTGATCCTAAGGTCGAATAGAAAAATCAGCAGGGACGCCGCCATGATCTGTCCGACCAGTTTGACCATAGCCTTTAATGGCACGAGGTCGTCGCGGACGCCGATAAAAAAGATAACAAACAACGCCACGAGAATAAACTTTGTGTATCCTAATTGTTGAATGTCGAGCCATATCAATGAAGAGATAAAGAACCCAATGAAGATGGCGATACCACCCATTGAAGGGGTTACTTTTTTATGAATCTTTCTTCTACCGGGAATGTCGACGAGGTTTTTAGCCAACGAGTATTTGATAATCACCGGAACGATGAGGAAGGCGATGACAAATGATGTTATTGCAGCGGCTAATTCCTTGGCCATAGATCAACCCAAAAGTGGGTAAAAATAGTGAAAAGGGTAGATTTGGAGGTCCTGGAATTTATTTTTTCTCACCTTTATACCAATCCACCATTTTCTTTAATCCTTCAATTGTCGAGTATCGGGGTTTGAATCCTTCCGAAAAAACCTTTTTTGCAGAATGATGAGTTGGCGTGCCAAGTTTTTTTATTCTCGCCGATGAAATAGGGAGGTTCTTGCCAGTAAGTTTGATAATAATATCGAACGGGAGCCCCATCATTACCCCAAGTGTCTTTGGGACGGAAAGCCTTATCTTTTTATTCAGAGATTCAGCAATAACGTTGCTTATATCCCGCGTTGTAAGCTGCGGCTCATCCGCATAGTTATAGATTGAGATTCCAGGTTTCATCCTTTCTTTAAGAAATAAGGTTGCCTGAACGAGGTTTTCGACATATGCGATCGACTTAATATTGTCCGCTTTGCCTAAATGAAAATACAATCCTGAGTCGATCTGTTTGATCAGGTTGCGCATATTGGCCATATTGTTCTTTCCAAATACCAACGTCGGCCTGATGATCAGCGCCTTTCTGCCGGGTTTCTCTTTCGCCCATTCGATGAGGACCTTTTCGCCCGCCAGTTTTGACGCGCCATATGGTGAATCGGGTTGTGGCTCCACGTTTTCCGTGGAGATTTCATCTCGCAATCCATAGACTGCTACGGAAGAATAAAAGATGAGTTCGTCTATACCAAATTCAGAGGCCACTATGCACAGCATTCTGGTGCCGTCTTCATTCGTATCAAAGTATTCGTCATGGCCAATTCCAAAATCGTGATGCTTGGCCGCTAGCGAGATAATTGTTTTGATATCCCGGCCTTGAATCGTTCTTCTTATGTCGTCGGCAATTCGGATATCCCCCTTTATAAACGTTGACTCACACGCAAACGAAGGATCTACTAAGTCAAGGTTGACCAAATCTTTCTGCGGAAGAGCATTATGAAAATGACTCCCAATGAAGCCGGAGGCGCCTGTTATTAATATAGCCATTATTTCTTTTGAAAATCATGAAAACATGCCTGACGTCAATTTCACCGCACCACGAAAAAACCCGACTATGATATCCTGCAAAATGCGTTCATCTTCCGTGTAATTCTAATCCCTAAGAAAAAATTTGTAAACGATTCGCAAAAAATTTGTCGGCATAACCCTGAGAGTCAATTTGACACCAGCCAACCAGGCGTATTCCAATGGCGAGATGAAGCGATCTGCCAAAAACTTCTTCAGGAGTATTCGTTCAAAAGTAAAATAAGCATAGCCACTTCGCCTGCCAACCATATCATTGCCAACGCGTACATGCACGAGATTCCGGCTCATATTGTGAAACCTGGCCCCAACTTTCTTCATTTCATACCACAAATTATAATCTTCAAAATACCTGTTTGACCAATATCCCCCGGCCTGCACGGCGATGTCCTTGCGAAAGAAGACAGTCATATGATTGACAGGGTTCCTGTATTTCATTAGCCTGATAATTTCGTCGTGTTTCTCTGGCAACGTCCTAAAATGTTTAAGATCTCCGGGCGAGCGATCAAACTCCTCAATCGCGGACCCCAAGACATCAATCTCGGGATGAGCTTTCAAGAATTCAAGTTGAGTTTCAAAACGATTAGCAACAGCAATGTCATCCGAGTCCATCCTGGCGACCCACTTATAGGACAAATTATTCAATCCTACATTCATGGCAGCTCCCATGCCCTGATTAATTGGCAACTTTATTCTACGTATAACTTTTGGGTGCTTGGAAGATATATCCGAAAGGACCTGTTCCAACTCGTCCGTAATTGGTCCATCCTCGACAACCAACACTTCTTGAGGCAACACGGTTTGGTTATCCAATATGCTTTCCATGGCAGTCTTTAAATTAGCAGGATTTTCCTTAATGTACACCGGAATTAACACTGAGAATTCAATCAACATGACAAAGCCTTAAGTAAAGATCCAAATATGATTCCGCCATTCGGGAAACGGAATAACTTTTCTGTGATAGCGGTGTGCAAGTTAGTCGAAAAATATTTGTGCCGGTCTTTAACGAGTAGTGGCAATAACAACTCTGTTTTTGCATGAAATTTAGAAACATCGCCTGAAATCACATAATCACTCATCTAAATATTTGGCGTTTGGAAATTATCCGTTTAAAATGGATGGAGTTCAATTGGTGGTCCCCTCGTTTCCTTTTCTAAGAATAACGCTGTAGATAGACAAGAGCAGCTTCTTCGGCAGCAGTCTCAATGGCACACGCAACATTAAAGCCTTGATTAATCCGAAGCTATTGATAAATCCATATCCATACATTTTCCTGAAGTGGGCCGCTTCAAATTTAGTGTATTGAAACCCGTGTCTTTTCCCAATCATGTCATTTCCAACACGTGCTAGCACAAGCAAACGTTTTAGATTATGGAATTTCATGCCTCCCATAAGCATACGAACCCACAGATCGTAATCCTCAAAATAAGGAGCGTGCTGATATCCCCCGGCCTCGACGACTTTCTTCCTTTTAAAGACCACGGTCATATGATTCATGGGATTTGAAAGCCGCGCCCTCTCGCGAATCATCTCGTGCTGTTCCGGTACATGGCGAGCCCTTAATGGATGCTGCGGATCATCAATGAACTCGGCAATAGACGATCCGAGAATATCAATATCAGGATGAGTGTCAAGGAATGACATTTGTTCCTCAAAACGTGTAGGGACAGCGACATCGTCTGTGTCCATTCGCGCAACGTATGGGGTAGAGATGTGTTGCATCCCAAAATTAAGAGCCAGACCAAGGCCACGATTATCATCGTAACCAACTACTTTAAGCAAGCCCTCCTGTTTGGCTCTAAATGACTCTATCACATTGTTCAACTCTTCGCCGACCCTTCCATCCTTTACGATAATGATCTCCTTAGGCATGCGTGTTTGCGTAAGCAGGCTTTCTAAGCTATGCCTGAGAAAATCCGGCCTTTCTTTTTGGTAGACCGATAACAAAACCGAAAACGTACTATTTGTCATAGTTCACAACCTTGAGGACCAATAACGTATTAAAGAAGGCAAAAATAGCGACCCCCATCACTCGCGTAAAAAGAGATTCTGTAAGACCGACAAGCAATATGATCGCGAAGAATTCAAAATACAACAGACTACGTCCACGGATCGCATCGCGTAAGCTCGGTATCCACCACACCCCCAACAGGACGACGCCAAATAGCCCTGTCGATATAAAATAACTCAGAAGTTGATTATGCGCGTTAAAACTATTATCGATCAGGAAAGAAACATTGGTTTTACGGTACTCATTGACAAGGTATTCTTCTTCGTTCCCTAAGCCGACTCCTACAATGTAGCGATTCTTGATTACCTCGAATGCACTTCTCCAGATTGCCATGCGGACGACAAAACCTCCGTCTCCATCGTTGATGTCAGGTGCATAGCTTCTATCCCACTGTGCATTCAGATTCACAGCCAGTCGACGATGAGGATAATCATAGATTGAGCTTGTCATATTTATTGCTAATCCGATCAGGACCAAAACAACCGCTGCAATTCCGACTTTGCGCCATGTTATTCCGACATACAAATCTTTAAGGAATAGCCACGAAATCAACAAGAGTTGCACTATTACGGTAATTTTCGCGTCGATTAACAGGATAAAGATCGATAGAACAATGATAATTAAATACTTTATCCACCTGTTGAAGTAATGGAAAGCGAACAACGTCGCAAGGCATCCCATTAAACTATAGTATGTCGGATGAATGCCTATCAGGCCCTCGGTAAATTGCTCATGGAAAAAGAAGTCGGTCGGTCTGCCCCATCGTGGAACAGAATAGAAATAATGATATATAGCCGCAAACAAGGAAAGAATATAAGACGCCAATACAGCCCAAATAAAAAACTTGGCAAGAACGCCAATCCTCCCTTTTTCAAGCCGCGTCGAAGATATCATTAGTGGGAAAAGTAAAAAGGGCAACATCTTCTCTAAATAGCGAAAAGACCCCGTCTTAAATATGTAGGGTGCAAACCAAAGCAAATGAATCAGAAATATTGCGCATAGCCATAGACCCTTGGTTGAAATGGAAAATATTTTTAATGAAAAATGAGTCCTGTTCGCCACAATTACTAAAAACAGGCTCAGCAATGGAAGCACAATAAAATTCGTTGTGAAATTGAATGGAAAGATCACCACGAGCAAAATAAGGAGGCCAAAGCGTATGGCTTCCAAAGATCTAAACACACCTGCCAGCTTATCGAACACGTGACTATAACTTTATTGATCCTTTTCCAGGATATTAATAAATTTTTTAACCTGAGCGACCTCACTGAATTTCTTCAGTTGTCCTGGAATTTCGCCAAGATATATATCAAGCTGCTCCGTTACCTTGACCAATGCATCTGCAATATCCTTTACATTTTCCTTGTCGCATAATATACCGGCCCGGCCGATGACTTCAGGAAGAGATGATGTATTGGACACAACAGCTGGTTTGTTGTAATACAACGCCTCAAGGACCGGAAGACCGAACCCCTCGTAATGACTAAGATAGACCATAGCGCAACACTTCCTTAGTAGTTCCGTCTTTTGTTCATCACTAACATACCCCAGCAACAAGAAAGATTTCTCCAATCCAAGGCTACTGATCATGTTGTTTAGAATTGAAGCTGAATAACCCCATCCAATTTTGCCAAGCCAAAAGAATTTGAATCCGGGTTTATTCGTGCGTTCTAAAAACAGCTTGAACCCCTTTAGAGTGTTTTCAATGTTTTTCCCTGGCTCTATTGTTGAAATCGAGATGAAGAATGGCTCATACGATATATCGCCCGGCTTTGTGAGTTCAGGCATGAAATTGTAGATGACTGTGATTTTCTTTGAATCAGTTCCCGCAAGGTCCTTGATATCCTTCTTTGAGTTCTCGGATACTGTAATGACTTCACTGGCAAGTTTTGCACCATAGACACTAATAAACTTCACGTAATATGATCTTCCCTTTCCATATTTGTATTTAACAAAAAAAGGGATCATATCATGGATCGTGATAATGTGTTTCAATCCACGGTTGATATAAGCACTAATCAACGGCATCACCGGAGTGGGTGCAAAATAAATGTCGAATCCCATTAGTTTGAAGGGATAGACTACTTGCTCATAAAGTATTCTCGCCCAAAACGACTCTACTGAAACACTGACGTAGCGAATATTTGAAAGAGTTGGAAGAGCAAACAATTCCTTGATATCGATGTTTGCAGCGTGAAAGATGTAAATGTCGTAGGGCGAAGTATCCGTACCTAGCCAACCTCTGATTAAGTTCCTTGCGAAGATTGCCGCGCCCGCAATCTGATGGTCTGAGAAATTGATAAAATTAATAGCGAGTTTTTTTCTTTTCACTTGGATTCAATCAAATTGTCCGTCCCTGGTTCAATGGAAACGATAGACTTTTTTGATTTTCTTAACAGATAATCCAGACCCAGAAAAAAAATCAAAAAAATGTTGGGAACAAACGCGAGCGGGAAAATATAGAGGAAGAATGAAATATTGTTTTTTGAAGCCTGAAGCAAACGGTAAAAGAAATTTCTGATAAAACCAATCATTACACCAGTGAATACAACGCTTATAAATCCAAAATCTGCGAACAGGGTACCAAGTCCGAATGATGGCATATATCCTGCCGCCGCCTGCTCCGGCAGGATGGCATAGTTGAGTATCGCAAATCCAAATTGTTTGGGCTTACCTTCCCACAGTATTCTAGGTATAAATTTCAGATAAGAAGAAAAGTATAGCTCGCCATAATAATAATCCATTTCGCCATTCATTAGTCTGTTTATAACTAACGACTGATTTCTATAGATATCAAAGTACGAAGCCAGTATATCGCGCATGTTGTCTGTTGTGAATTGAAATGCAGTATACACTCCAATAAAAGATGCACCAATAAAGCACGTGAGAATAATACGCTTGACCCCGAGGTTTTTGAATTGCTCGAGGAAGACGCACAAATAAACTATCGCGTCAAGAATTATAAATCTACTTCCATATATAATTACTAGAGGGAAAAGAATAAAAAATCCAAGAGTGAATTTCTGTCTCTTAATGAGTTTAAAAAAGATAATGAAATAAAGTACCAGCTTTGACAGCTCATAGAATGACGCAAATTTTGTGAAGACCACAGTTTCATAAAACTGCCTGAATCCATGTACGGAAAATCCAGCAGCTAAAAGAAACGGAACCAGAGGCAGCACCAGCAAAATATACAACACAATGTTCACGTTGTTGATCACCTTGACATTCTCTATTTCCTTCAACCGAAAATCGCGAAAGTTGATCATCGTGCCGATGAAGATGGACGACACATATATAATGATGACTAAGTCGGAATAGAAATGGTTGATCTCGGACTTCTCTGTAATGATGAAGAGTTGGGGCACAATCATAAAAAGCACCGTAAAGTAGACTTCGATAATAAACGGATTAAAAACCCGTTTATACCTGCCGATTGATACAATCGCCAGAATACATGATATGATTAGGGCCAGAATTAGCATTCAGCTCATCGCTTTTTCGAAACCAATTTAGTCAATTTAACAGTTGTTCAACTCGATCCAATTCGGCGTCAAAACGCTCCTCCCATGTCCACAGCCTCGCTTTTTCAACCTCGCCTACACCACGCTCGAGTGAATTAAACAAATCAATACTAGTAAAGACCTCCACGACATCACTGGCGATCTTTTCATAGTCCTCTGTACTCAAATCCTTGTCATCGTCTACGTCGTAAATCAATCCGCTCACTCTGTGTTTAATCCAATCTCCGGTATCACCATTATTCAACGTAATAATAATTTTATTGTGCCTTATCGCTTCAAGAAGGGGATTGCCAACATTCGTGCTCGTATACATTGAAAGGAAAAGGTCCGATAATGCCAGGTGATATGGAACAACATTATGTTTAATAGGTCCAAGAAATTCCACGTAAGGCTTAATGGCAAGCGCCTCCGTCAACCTTATAAGATTCTGGTATTCGGAACCTCCGCCTATAACAATAAACCTGAAGTCCTTGAAATCAAACTTACTAACCATTTTGTGTATCACTCTGAGGCTGCGGTCAATTCTTTTATGATCGTCGAGTCTTGAAATTGACAGAAGGTATTTTTTGCTGCGGTCGGCATACAGTTCTTTGCGTATCTCTTCGGTAATTTGCGGATTCAACTTTACTATATCAACTCCATTTGAGCAAAAGAGGATGTTCTTATTAGGTGAGTTGACCTCCTTTAGCACTTTCAGACCTTGAGATCCGTCATTTGTCATAATGCATAAATCAGCCTTCGCTTTCAGGGCCAGCATCGCATCCCAGTTAGAATAGAATCTGAATTTCTGATTTTTTCTTAACCATTCTTTTACATAAAGAACTCCCTGAAAACGAGTGACCACTTTAGCTGACGTTCTAACACCCAGGAAACGCATGAACCGCACAGCCAGTACTCCCGGAATCTCATATCCGTAAATGACGTCAAAGTCTTTCTTGCGAATTAGCTTGATCGCCTTTAAAGCAAGATCCCATACTAGCAAGATGTTTCTGACCCGAAACCAGAATGCTTTCCAAAAAACGTTGTTCAGCAGTCCGTGAAGTCTTGTAAGTGGTATGATGAATCGGTGGACATTTACACCATCGGGGTTGATGATGGATTCATAGAAATAATCTCCATTGACCGAATTATCGCGGCCAACAATATAATGAACCTCCCATCCAGCTTTTACATAAGCCTCGGGTGTTTTACGGATCACTTGAATTGACTTCTCTTTAAAGTCTACCCCAGAGAGGAAAAGAATCCTTTTTCTTCGCTCAGGGTTCATGAACTTTGTTTGACCAGGTGAGGTTTGAATTTCCGCCAGATCTTAAATACCCATTCATCACTTGGGTAGTCAAGGTGCTCTTTGGGTTTTTCCATCATCATTTTGTCAAATTCAGTCTCATTAAATCCAAGTTTTTTGAGGACGTAAGTTTTGTCGATTTTCAATTCCTCAGGATCATAGGCAGGTTTATCCAATTCCTTCAGGGCTTCATCTCGCTTGAGCTCTCCATTTCTAATCAAAGCAGACAAATGGACCTTTCTCTTGTCGTATGTGAATTTCTGCGGAAGTACGTAAGCCTGGTAGAACTTTGTGAACGTTGATTCGTAATGCTTACCTCCGTAATACTCCCATCCATACTCCTTAACAAGAACGTCAAGGGCTTTTTTCTTGGAGTAGTTGATGTGATTCAGGATTTCAATATAGATTCCGCCCCAGCCGAACATTTTGATGAATTGAAACTCAATAGAGCTCAATGTAGGAAACTCTTTAAGGGGTTTCGTCCCGAACTGTTTTTGTATAGCTTTTATGTTTGTGAGATCCTGCTTGCGCCAAAGCCAGGCAAGAGGCATTCCGTGTTCTGTAACGTAGTTGCTACCCGATAGAACGTATTTGATCTTATGCTTCCTTCTCAACTTGAACATAGTGGCCATGATCGCATGGTCACTTAAAATTTCGATGTCAACAACTCCTGCTTTGAAGAATGAGCGCTGCAGGTCTCTGAACTCCGGCCAGTTGATTACGTACGTCTCCAGGTCAAATCCGCACTTGTCTACTATTTTTTTTATGTTCGAAACCGATTTTTCTGAATTCCATCCATTGTCGAAGTGAACGATCAGTGGATTGAGACCCATCGATTTCGCAAGATGTGTAACATAAGAACTATCAACTCCACCACTCAGTCCAATGATCGCATGATAATGACCCTTGGCCGAATTCTTAATTTCTGTTGAAAAACGATTCAGGGCTTCTTTCTCCTGTTCGGGGGTAAAGCGAAACTTTGGAAGTTCTTTCTCCGCCTCCCTGCAGTATCTGCATACGCCTTCCGAATCAAACTTTATGTCCGGATCCGTGGTATCCATAACGCAACGAACGCACTGCACAAATTTCTTAGTCATAGCCTGGATCTTTAATTTAGGAAAATAATTGTTGAAGTTCGTCCTGAGAAGGATAAGAGATAAGAACCGCTCTGTGCGGACCCTGATAAACGAAAATGCTTCCTGCAGCGACGCCAGATACGTTGGCTTTGGCAACTACTTCCTTAAGGTCCTTGACCCCCGATGTTCCGCCGCAAGCAATTACCGGTACCGACACGATCTTGTTTATACTCTCGAGAATATGCCAATCAAAACCCGAATAGGTACCATCCCGGTCTACGTTGTTGATGAACAACTCACCGGCACCGGCCTCACACATCTTTAATGCGTATTCAGTCGGACTTTGGGCCACCGTCTTCTTTTTGACGTGATCGTATACTTTGTAATTCCCCCATAGATCCTTTTTTATATCAACCGCCACGATGATCGTGGAGTTTCCGAAATGTTTCGCGGCTTCCTTCACAAAGTCGGGGTTCTTCAACGCTGAATGATTGAGTATTACTTTTTCAACACCGATTTTGAGGATACGCTGGATTTGTTGAAGTGTTGTGATACCTCCACCATAGGCAAATGGCATAAAACACTCGGTTGCCAGGTCTTCTATAGTACTTAGATTGGGTTCCTCACCTTTTCTCGACGCGTCTATATCCAGGAAAATGAGCTCATCGACCTCCTTTTCATTATATATTCTTACCGCATTTATCGGGTCGCCAACATACTTGGGATCTTTAAATTTCTCGGTTTTGACTAACCCCCCTTCATGCAGAAGCAGACACGGTATTATTCTCGTCTTTAGCATCTATAGCGAAGCAAAATTTTTAAACACCATCATTCCAAATTTATGGCTTTTTTCAGGGTGAAATTGAACGCCGTAAACATTGTTGCGACGGAATGCCGACGTGAACTCACTGCCATAGTTGGTTGTGCCTAAACGGTCAGAGGAGTTATCTACCTTTACAAAATAGGAATGCACGAAATAGAACCTTAATTCAGGCTTATCGCTTGTCAATATAGAGGCATCCAGACCGGCTGGTCTGACGATATTCCATCCCATGTGCGGCGTCTTCAGGGTATTTACAGGAAACTTGAGAACTTCTCCTTCGATCCAGCCTAGTCCGCCAAGTTGACCTTCGTCACTTCGGTTTGTCATCAGTTGCATGCCCAGGCAAATTCCAAGTGTAGGAACTTTGTGTTTTAAGACGTTTTCGTTCAAAACCTCTACCCAGCCGTCATTGAGCAAATTGCTCATCCCCGTATCAAACGAACCGACACCAGGCAGAATTATTTTTTCTGCTCTGAGGTCTTTCGGGTTCTTTACGATCGTGCTGTTCACGTTTATACGTTTGAGCATGTTCTGCACAGATCCTAAATTGCCCAAGCCATAATTTATAATTTGTACCATTTGCTCTTGTCTATTGCATTAACGCGTCGTGTGTACTGACAGGGACATCACAGCAGATTGGGATTCCTCTCAAACCCTTTTTTAAGTTTTCAAGCATAATTAAATGTCTGGCGCAGAGAATGGATGTGACGTCGATGGCTTTTTCGCAAAATGGTGGTAATCACCTTTGAGTCCGACCGGTTGTTGGTGTCTGATATCATGTACAATTTCAATTGAAGTCCTTGTAGTCTCAATAGAAAAACCATTTCCCTTTAGTACCTCCTCGTAACTTCTTGTATGCAGATCGGTAAATCCCTCACTGAATTCGACCTCATTTCCATCAACTGTAATCGACCTGAAGGTGCGTTTTCCCGAAGCGCGTACTGCCTCTGGTAACGCATTCTCGTTGATGCTCAGGAACCATTTGACTCTGGCTCTTTCAAGCTCGAGGAATCCGGCAGCGCGATCATGCGAAAGGACGTGTACAATGTTCTGCTGTACATCTCCAAAAATCCAGGTCAACATGTCGTAAAAATGGATGCCAATATTGGTGGCAATACCACCCGATTTTGCCGCATCACCTTTCCAACTCGTGTAATACCAATGACCGCGCGAAGTAATGTATGTCAATTCAACATCATATTTCTTGTCTTGCTTACTGGCCTTCACTTTGTTCCTCAGTTCGATAATGGTTGGGTGAAGTCTCAGTTGTAGAATGTTGGAAACATTTTTTCCCGATTCTTTCTCCAACTCCTGCAACGAATCGATATTCCAGGGATTTAACACCAGTGGTTTTTCGCATATAACATCTGCCCCCTGCTTCAATGCAAATCTTATATGCGAATCATGAAGGTAATTGGGCGTACATACACTTACGAAGTCAAGTTTCTCTCCCTTTCTTTTCAGTTTGTCAATATGACGATCAAACCGTTCAAACTCCGTGAAAAAATCCGCGTTTGGAAAAAATGAATCCATTATTCCCACCTGATCGAACTTATCCAGAGCAGCAACAAGTACATTGCCTGTTTCCTTGATGGCCTTCAAATGCCGTGGCGCGATAAAACCTGCGGCGCCTATCAAAGCAAAATTTTTCATTTTTATATGCTTATAGTTTTACAACCTTTCCGTTGTCCAATTGATACGAATCGTTGCCTTCAGGACAAGTAGCCTTTCCGTTGCTGTCGAAGATCAGCTTATGTCCATACTCACTCATCCATCCGACCTGTCTTGCAGGGTTACCGATAACCAACGCATAGTCAGGGACAGTCTTTGTTACCACTGCTCCTGCACCTATGAAAGCAAACCTGCCAATATCATGGCCGCAGACAATTGTCGCGTTTGCTCCAATCGAAGCTCCCGTTTTTACAAGCGTCCTGGCGTATTGATTTTTCCGATTTATCGCGCTGCGTGGATTTGTGATGTTTGTGAATACCATCGATGGCCCCAGGAATACATCATCTTCACATTGGACACCGGTATAGATGGAGACGTTGTTCTGCACTTTGACATTTTTTCCCAGTATCACATCTGGAGAAATGACAACATTTTGTCCGATGTTACAGTTTTCCCCGATTGTGCAGTTTGGCATGATATGAGAGAAGTGCCAGATCTTTGTTCCCGCACCAATATTGGAGCCTGGATCGACGACAGCGGTGGGGTGGGCGAAATAGTTGGGCACCTGGTTGCTCATTGGTTCGTTTCTAACGAATTGAAAAAGATGTAAAAGTACCAATTTCTGGTTAAAGATTTGACCATGATCACCCGCTGGTTGGCTGTTAGGACCTTCGGCGGTATCAATACTGTCCAATCGGCCGAAGCGGCGAATCCATGATGTTGCGCAACATGTACCTGCCCGATCGATGCGCATCTACGAACGTCTATGGGCCAGGATGTTGTCGTCGAACATCAGAGTGGACAAGTGTCGATACCGTTGGCGCTGTCTTAGAACTGTCAGGGCAGTTGGAACAATGGAAGCCTGATCATCCGCACAAAGACAGTTATGGCGATTTTATAGTCTTTGTTCATCGGCTTTTACATATTTTTGCGGTTTATCTAATAAAAAGGCATAAAAATGCAGAATTTTGCCCTGTTTCGGGGCTGCAGGTTTTATTGCTGTGAGGCATTTGAAAGCAATTAAGGACATCAAACCTCCTAAGGCATACCGGAGGCTAACAGCCTTTTGCTGCCAGGAGCCTTGCTAAACACCCATTCGATTCATAACAACGATGGATTTATCCGGCAAAATAGTATTGGTCACAGGAGCAGATGGATTTATTGGAAGCCATCTGGTTGAACACCTGCTCGAAGAAGGTTGCAAGGTCAAAGCATTTGTCTACTACAATTCATTCAACAGCTGGGGATGGCTCGATAGCCTCCCTGCCGACAAACTCAAGCAACTGGAGATATTCGCGGGCGACATCCGGGATCCTAACGGTGTCAGAGAAGCAATGAAAGGAACTGAGGTAGTGTTCCACCTGGCAGCACTGATTGCCATTCCATTCAGCTATCATTCGCCCGACTCGTACATTGACACGAATGTAAAGGGAACGTTGAATATTGTTCAAAGCGCGAAAGAGCTGGGCATTGAGCGTGTGCTTGTTACCTCGACCTCCGAAGTTTATGGAACGGCAACGTACATTCCCATTGACGAAAATCATCCGCGCCAACCGCAGTCGCCTTACTCTGCGTCGAAGATCGGGGCAGATTGTATAGCCGAGTCATTTTACCGGAGCTTCAATTTGCCATTAACCATTGTAAGACCGTTTAATACTTATGGTCCCCGCCAGTCAGCACGAGCTGTGATCCCTACCATCATATCGCAGTTGCTGAATGGCATGCCTGAGATTCAGCTTGGCGATATTATTCCGACGAGGGATCTGCTTTTCGTACAGGATACGGTGAAAGGATTTGTTGCCATTGCAAAGTCTGATAAGCTCATCGGTCATGATTGTAACATTGCCACGCAATCGGAGATATCCGTTGGAGATCTTGCGCAGGAACTGATTGATCAGATCAATCCTTCAGCAAAAATAATTACTGACAATAATCGCATGAGGCCGGCTAAGTCGGAAGTGTTCCGACTGTATGGCTCGAATCAGAAAATAAAAGAATATACCGATTGGAAACCAGCGTATACGCTATCGCAGGGTTTGAAAGAAACGATCGCATGGTTCAGGCATCCTGCGAATCTTAGCAGGTACAAGGCCGACATTTACAATATCTAGCATGCAGAAAGTATTCGAGGATATTGTATCGGTGATCAAGGGTGCGTTTCCCGGACAGGCATTCATTCCGCTACACGCACCCGTCTTTCCGGGCAATGAACAGAAGTATTTGCTGGACGCAATTGATTCGACGTATGTCTCATCCGTTGGACCTTATGTGAATAAGTTTGAGCAGATGATGTGCGATATCACCGGTGCATCACACGCCGTGGCGATCGTTAATGGCACCAATGCATTGCACCTGGCCTTGATCCTTGCGGGCGTTGAGCGGGAGGATGAAGTCCTTTCACAGAGCCTCACGTTCATTGCGACGTGCAACGCGATCAGTTACCTCTCCGCTACGCCTGTCTTTGTCGATGTCGATAAAGATACGATTGGGCTATCTCCCGATTCCTTGAGACAGTTTCTCGATAAAAATGCCAGGATAGGTCAGGATGGATTCTGCTACAACAAGCAGTCAGGGAAACGAATAAAGGCATGTGTCCCCATGCATACGTTTGGTTTGCCCTGCCGCGTGGATGAGATCGCGCAGATATGTGATCAATGGAATATCATCCTTGTGGAAGACGCGGCTGAATCTCTAGGAAGTAGTTATAAAGGAAAGCACACTGGTACCTTTGGCCAGCTCGGCACCTTCAGCTTTAACGGAAACAAGACCGTAACCTGCGGCGGAGGCGGGGCCATCGTCACTAACGACGAGAAGTTCGCACATCGGGCAAAACATCTAAGTACTCAGGCAAAGGTTCCCCATGCATGGGAATTCGTGCATGATGAGATTGGATTCAACTACCGGATGCCGAACATCAACGCTGCATTGGCTTGCGCGCAGTTGGAACAACTCAATTCCTTTATGTCGAACAAAAGAGATCTTGCTCAGCTGTATCATAAGAAGTTCAAATCGCTTAACTTGTCGATCCTCGAAGAAGTAAAAGAGGCAAAATCGAACTACTGGCTAAATGGGATTCTATTCGAAAACAGGAATCAGCGGGATGAGTTTTTAAAGTACTCGAATGACAATGGAGTCATGACGAGGCCCGTTTGGGAGTTAATGCATCGCCTCAGAATGTTTTCAGGTGGGAACAATGGACCTCTGCCAAACAGTGAATGGATAGCCGACAGGCTGGTGAATGTTCCCAGCAGTGTAAGGCTGTAGCAATACAAGCCGAAGTAAAGCTTAAGTCATAAATATTGAAATAGTAATGGATGGCCATGTTACCATAATTGCTGAAGCTGGTGTCAACCACAATGGTTCTCTTGAAACAGCCCGAGGCCTGATTGATGCTGCCTGCGATGCGGGTGCAGACTTCGTAAAATTTCAAACGTTCAAGGCTGAGAAGCTCGTTAGCAAGAATGCAAAAAAGGCTGCCTATCAGCAAAAGAATATGCCAGATGCTGAAAGCACGCAATACGACATGCTGCGAAAGCTTGAACTTTCTGAAGAAGATCATTTCACACTCAGAGATTATGCCAACCAGAGGGGTATCCAATTTTTCTCTACCGCGTTTGATGATGATGGATTGGATTTTCTCGATTCCCTTGGTATCAGTATTTTCAAAATACCTTCAGGAGAAATAACCAACCTTCCCTATCTAAAAAAAATAGCCAGCAAAAAGAAACCAACCATTCTTTCAACCGGAATGGCAACGCTTGGCGAGATTGAATCGGCGCTGACCGTACTGCTCGCAAATGGACTGCAGAGAAATCAAATAACGGTACTGCATTGCAACACAGAGTATCCGACGCCTTTTTCGGATGTGAATCTCAAAGCAATGAACACGATCGCACAGGCATTTGATGTAAAAGTCGGATACTCTGATCATACTACAGGAATTGAGGTACCTATTGCCGCCGTTGCCATGGGAGCGACCTGCATTGAGAAACATTTTACGCTGAGCAGAGAAATGGAGGGCCCCGATCATAAGGCTTCCTTAGAGCCTGAAGAATTAAAGGCCATGGTTACAGCCATCCGGAATATTGAAAAGGCGATCAGCGGGTCCGGTCTAAAAGAACCGTCACCTTCTGAGATAAAAAATAAGGAAGTGGCGCGAAAGAGTATTCATCTAACGAACGATCTTCCGCAAGGCCATATCTTAAGAGAAGCGGATCTTATCATGAAAAGACCGGGAAACGGCATCAGTCCAATGAACGTTGCCATGGTTCTGGGGAAGAAGCTTAGTCAGGATCTTCCATCCGATACCATGCTTGCATTTAACCATCTCAGTTGATATGAAGCGGATCGGAATTCTTACAAGTTCTCGCGCTGACTATGGTATATACTTTCCGTTGCTGAAGAAGATTCAATCAGATTCCTTTTTTTCATTGTCGGTTATAGCATTTGGAACACACCTGTCGGTTAAGTTTGGTTATACCGTTGACAGGATTAAAGAGGATGGATTTACAGTAACCAACGAATTGGATACAATGCCCCCGATTGATTCTCCAGAGGGCATCAGCATAGCGATGGGAAAAACCATTCTTGCCTTTTCCTCCCTGTGGGCCAAAGAGAAATTCGATGTCGTGCTTTGTCTTGGAGACCGCTACGAAATGTTTGCCGCCTGTGCCAGCTCAGTCCCTTATAACGTAAAACTTGCACACCTTCATGGCGGGGAAGAAACTCTTGGCGCCATTGACGATCATCTCCGGCATTCCATTACCCATATGTCCGCCATTCACTTTACTGCTGCCGAGCCGTACCGCCAGCGGGTTGTGGCATTAAAAGGTTCTGACAAGAATGTTTTCAATACCGGCTCCCTTAGTATTGACAATCTTAAACACCTCAAGCCGTTCACCGTTGATGAGTTTAAAAAGCAGTTCAATATCGATCTTTCGATACCAACGATACTCATCACGTTTCATCCTGAAACTGTATCGTATGATAAAAACGAGCTGTATGTAAATGAGCTGATCGCTGCTCTGGAAGAATTAACCACGTACCAACTTGTGATTACGATGCCAAATGCCGATACGATGGGTAATCTGATCAGGGAGAAGCTTGAGCAATTTATTGGAAGATCGAAAAACGCGATTAGCGTTGAGTCGTTTGGCTTACTAGGGTATATAAGCTGTATGAAACACTGCAGCTTTATGCTGGGAAATACTTCAAGTGGTTACATTGAAGCTTCATACTTCCCGAAATACGTCGTTGACCTCGGAACCAGGCAGAATGGAAGAATAGTCACCGAAAATATACGGAAGTGTGTCATCGAAAAAACTGCCATCGTGGACGCGGTTAAAGCCTATTCCTCTATGCAGCTCCCATCGAAAATTGATATCTATGGCAGCGGCCAATCTTCAGACTACATCGTTAAAATATTAAAGGAAAAGAATGATTGATATTGTTAGCCATACCATTCACCAAAATAGCACGGTTACCGACGCACTCGTGCAGATGGACAAATTAGGTCAACACCTTACTCTGTTTGTTGTTGACGACGATAACCGGTTAATGGGCACTTTAACTGACGGAGATATCCGCAGAGGATTGATCAAACGACTTGGATTGCTCGACAAAGTCGAGCTCTTTATGTTTCGCAGTTTCAGCTATGTAACTAAAAATAGTTTTACCGTTCAGGACGTTGCCAGCATCAAGGAAAAGGGAGTACTGCTGTTGCCAGTTCTTGATGAGGATAAAAGAATTATAAAAATAGCCAACCTCAGCACCACGCAAACCATACTTCCGCTGGATGTAGTGGTGATGGCCGGAGGAGAGGGCAGACGACTTAGACCACTTACTGAAAAGACCCCCAAACCTCTTCTTAAAGTTGGAGATAAGCCTATCATCGAACATAACCTTGACCGGCTTATTCATTTTGGGATTGATGACTACTGGATTTGTATCCGGTATTTGGGCGAGCAATTGCAACAATACTTTGGTAATGGCGAATCCAAGAACGTATCGATCAACTTTATTTGGGAAGATCAACCGCTTGGAACTATCGGTGCAATCAGGAAGATCAAAGACTTCAAGCACGACTATATACTGGTCACGAATTCCGATTTGCTGACTAACCTTGACTACGAAGGTTTCTTCGTTGATTTTATGACCAATGGCGCTGACTTATCAGTGGCCACAATTCCCTATTCGGTTAATATCCCATACGCAGTTTTAGACACAGCTAATGGTCATGTTGTCAGCTTCAAGGAAAAACCTACGTATACATATTATTCCAATGCAGGAATTTATCTGATGCGAAAGGAAGTGCTCGAACAGATCCCGGACGGTTTCTATAACGCAACCGACCTGATGGAGAAACTTATTCAGGACGGACGCAAAGTAATTTCCTATCCGATTATTGGCTACTGGCTGGATGTTGGAAATCCACAAGACTATGCTAAGGCGAATCAGGACATCAAACATTTAAAGTTTTGAAATTCCTTGCATTAATTCCTGCGCGCGGAGGTTCTAAGGGAATTCCCCACAAAAACATTAAACCCTTTTTCGGCAAGCCATTGATTGGCTACTCCATTGACCTCGCCAGAAAATTTTTGCCTGATGAAGATATTTGTGTTTCGACTGACGATCGCGAGATAGTCAAAGCAGTTGAGGCCTGCCATTTGCAGGTTCCATTTGTAAGGCCGCCTTCATTGGCTGGAGATGACGCCGGCATGTATGAAGTGGTTTTACATGCGCTTGATTTTTATGCGCAAAAGGGTAAGACCTATGATGCCTTGATCCTTCTGCAGCCAACGTCACCGCTTCGTTCAGAGCATTCATTGACGGAGGCCATTAGCTTGTACCATGCAGATGTTGAAATGGTGGTTTCAGTTAAGAAAACTTCGGCCAATCCTTATTTCAAACTTTATGAGGAAGACCAGCAAGGTTTTTTAGTGAAATCAAAATCGGGAACCTTTAAGACGAGGCAGGAAGCTCCTGACGTTTGGGAATTAAATGGTGCCATTTACATTTACAACGTTGCAGCGCTGCGTCACTCCTCACCAGCCGAATTCAAGAAAGTTCGGAAGTATGTAATGAATGACATCGAGTCGGTAGATATAGACACACCACTGGACTGGGCGATCGCTGAATTTCTAAAACAAAAACAAATCGATGAAAGCAGATAATCCAACTGTATATATAGTTCACCACATTGATACGGAAGGGCCATTGCATGAGCCAATACAAGAGGTATTTAAACGTATTGAAACTATCCTTGGTGTTTCACTCAATCTCTTTCCGTCTCAGCAAAATCTGAAAAAAATACAGGCGGGCCAACTTGAAAATGTGAGCCCTTCAATTGCAGATGCTGCGAAGGCGATCGCAGACCCGCATCTTCTGGGGTTCAAATCCTCATGGTCGGAGGTTGACGAAATGTTGTACAGGATGATGAGTAAAGATTACAGGAACTCCCTGCGCGATTCTTTTGGAAATGGCTGGATCTATAATTGGCATATTTTAGATCATGTTGGATTTGTAACGAACGAGCGGCGGAGGGACCTGGGATATCTGAATGTTTTTAATCATTACGAACAAATACTTAAGGAAACAGATTCTGCCCAGGATGAGCTTCACTGGCATTTTCATCCACTGTCGTTCTTCAGGGAAGCACATATTCCTGCTACGAGCTATGAGAATTCATTTTACGAATTACATCAGGTGATGTGCAGGCGTCTTATAGAAAAGCATTGGTTCCCCAGAATAAACCGCGCTGGATTTCACACCGTACGTCCGGATTCCAACTTCTTCCTTGAACAATGGATTCCTTTTGACGCCTCTAATCAGAGCATGCCCGAAGAAAACGAGCAGGTGCAGAAGGATGCGATTAACGGAAGATTTGGAGATTGGAAGGGAGCTCCGTCAGACTGGTCTGTCTACCATCCGGATCTGTATGATTGGAGAAAGATCGGCAATTTGAAAAGAGTCATTGCCAAATGTCTCAATCTCAAAACACGTTTTAGAAATATCAGCGAGCAGGAGTTGGCGATTGCGTTCAGCAAGGCGAAGCGCGAGAATTCCGGAGTTTATGTCGGGATAACCAACCACGATTTCCGCGAGATGTCAGTCGAGATAGAATCATTTCATGAACTGCTTACCAGCGTAGCAAAACGTTATCCGGATGTGAAGTACCAATTCAGTCGTGCCATTGATGCATTCCGCAACGTACTCGGCTATGTGCCTGCAGAAATTCAAGAGAATAGGATAGAAATTAAGGCGCAAATGAACGAGCAGGTGCTTACTGTTGAAGTGGTCAATGGTGATCTCTTTGGAAGTCAGCCATACCTGGCACTGAAAAGCATTAACGGCACCTACTGGCACGATAACCTTGATTTTGGAAACCCGGGAAAAGAATTCTTCTATACTTTCGACAGGAACACGATCACGTTAGGAGCGCTAAATACGATCGCGATCGCTGCGAACGACAAATATGGCAATACGTCAATTGTAGAGATCGAGCTCGCTAACGGCTCTGTAAAAAGCAACAAACACTATCAACAATAAGTGTTGAACTATTTGTTCGATGCGCCTTGGTTATCGGCGTCGGAAGACTTTCGAAAGTAACCAAGGATATCAGCTCCGAAGCCTTCGCGCTCTGCTTTTGTTTTCGCTGTTACCGAAAATTCGTTCCACCATTCTTTTACACTCGCGCCAGAGGGTTCCGATACTTTCTTAAGAATTGCTGCAAATTCATAAAACGAGTTCGTTTGAATTTCCTTCGGATCAGTCAATGCCTGATTCAACCCTAGGTGTCCCCGTTTTGAAAAATGAAACTTTTGTTCAATGTTAAAACCAAGCGATGGGAGTGCCTGCATCAGCAGTTCAAGATCGATAAATCTGTTCGGAAAGTTCTTAAGTTTTGCATTGCGTTCGGCAACGAAAGCCAGTGAATCCGAATCGGGGTAATGAGCGCCTTTTGCAGTAAACAGGAATTTGCCACCAGTCTTTAGAACCCTGTTCATTTCTTTCAAACATTCGATTTGATCTACAATATCGAATACACCCCACGCCACAACATGATCAAAAAAGTCGGATGGGAACGCAAGCTTTTCAGCCTGGCCTAAGATCGCAATCACATATGGGGTCTTATTCGCTTCATTGACGACCTGCATGTCGACATCAACTCCAAATACCTGCTTTGTAAAATTTGCAAATACCGGATATAGCCTTCCATAACTGCATCCAAGGTCCAGAAGCCGATCATTGGGTTGGATCTCTAACAGATTAACGTAGTGGTTGCATACGTCAAGCCCAGGGATAATTGTGCCATCAAGTGATTTAACGACCGCCTTTTTGAAGTACTCATGGTACTTGACGTCAAATTCAAATTTTTCTTCCATCAGCTATTGGAGCAGTTTAAGATTCGTTCTAGATCGCCTTGTCCGACATAAGTTGCGGCTAATATTTCGACTTATAACCGCTAAAATATTACTATTTTTATTTTTTAATGTCGACTCGTTAATCATTTCGAATTTTGGAAGGCCCCGGTGACTTAGTACTTGACCGAATTCTCAATAAAATAGAAGGAGATTCAAAGATTACAGGGATCACCCACGATGGTTCAGGGCTGGCGTTATGGCCATTTATCAGACATCAAACACTGTTTTATTTCACCTTTACCAAACGAAATTTTGCATCGGTGGGTAAAGGACATACTGCTACCAAATGGCAAGTGGTAAGGACTCTCATTTTTGCTGTTTGGAAAAATGCTTTGATCCTTACCGTGAAACGAAAACCCATCTGGATTGTTAATTCGGGAATTACCAATGTTAAAGCGGGTGACAGATACTTCAACCGGCTTGCTGATTATTTTTACCAGGTAAAGCCCGACGACACTATTGAACTGGAGGAAACTGCATATGGTAAACATTCCCTCCCCCGGATACACAGAAGGGTTTATTCGCATTTATCGATAAGAATTTTAGCAAAAGTTCTTTCCCTTTTTCTTTACAGATCTGAAAGTGCAGAAGTGCAAACACAGGTCGATCGCTTATTTGCAACTTTACAGGAAAGACTTGCCGATGAAGAGTATGATGCAGAGTTGTTTAACAAACTTAAATATGAGTTGCTGACAAGATTTCGAACGATCTTAGCAGAGTTTGCGATCTATAAATTTCTATTCAAGCATGGAAAACCAAAGATACTCTTGGTGGAAGATGCCTCATATGGGTCGAAGTCTCATTTGATAAAAGCCGCGAAAGATCTGGGAATTCCGGTCGCAGAATATCAACATGGCCAGATCAACCACCGACATATTGCTTACAATTTTGGGCCATCCGTTGGCAAGTCGTCATATGTAAATTTCTTACCTGACTTTTTTCTAACATTTGGAAGTCTTTGGGGCGACATGATTCAACTACCCGTTAAGAAAGTTAACATTGGCAATCCTCACTTATCTGAGTCCGTTGAAACAACGAAAGGAATAACGAAGGAAAAAATCATCCTGGTCTTGGGCTCGGGCACGAATTCTGAAGAAATGATCGATTGTGTGCTGCGTTTAGCCAAAAGGTATAGATCAATGGGCTATCAGGTAATCTTCAGGCCTCATCCGCTTGAATGGGCCACCCTTGATTCAGTCTATAAGCGGGTTCTTGACGAAAAAATTGCGATTGATACTACCTCTAATGTGTATAACTCTTTTCAACGGGCAGACATTGTCGTATCAGAGTATTCCACGGCTTTGTATGAAGCGAAAGCATTTGTCGACAATGTTTATATAATTCGAAATTATTTCTCGGAGAGTTTCGGCGATGAATCGACGAATATATTTCCGAATTTGAATGAAAATGCCGACCTGGATCTGACGGGAAACAAAAAGGCAGATGAATCCAATCACCAGCTTTGGGAACCGAACTGGAAAAAGAACTATCAAGAATTTATTCGTTCGGTTATAAACAGTAATGCAAAAAGCACTATTTAAGAATTCATTTATTTACTCGTTGACAACCTTTGTTCAGAAAGGTCTTGTCTTCCTGCTATTGCCGCTTTATACTCATTACTTACCTCCTCATGAATTCGGGATTGTTACCGTAATGCTGGCCATCAGTTTTATCTGCTCTTCGTTTTTTACGTTCGGTCTGGATAGCGCCATTCTAAGATTCTATTATGATGGAAAACAAGACGCACAACAATTTAAGAAGCTGTTCGGCACGTTGCTAATTGCTCTTTTTTTTATTTCACTCTTTGTCTTTGTCCTCGCAGTGACGTTACTTTCTCCAGTTGTACAATTCTTCATGGACAACATACCTTTTTATCCTTATGCCTACATTGGTTTTGCAATCGTTGTGTTCCAACCATTATATAATCTGTGTCTTGCATTTCTTCAGGCTAAGCATCAAGCTGGCAGTTATAGTTTTCTCAGCTTTATGTATTTCATTATCAACATCGGGTTCATGATTTTCTTTGTCGTGGTCCTCCGCATGGGTGCCATTGGATATTTGCTATCGATCCTTGTTGCACAGGTCTTATCAAGCGCTGCCGGTCTATGGATCCTTCGGAACGAATTTCTCTTTAATTTCCAGATACAATTTCTTAAAGAGGCAATGAGGTACTCAATGCCTTTGATACCTCATTCCCTGGCGAGTCAGGCGGCCGGATATGCCGACCGTATTATTCTAAACAAATTCCTGAATACAGGCATGGCAGGGATCTACCATCTTGGGTATGTTCTAAGCATGCCCATTGAGGTGCTGACATTTAGCATCAACAGGGCGTATACACCTCTGTTTTTTAAACACGTGGAGGAAAAAAAAGAGGACCTTTCCGAGGTCGTAGATGTTGCACTGGTAATAACCTTGATCTACCTCTTTTTCAGCACGGCGTTGGCCCTGTTCTCGTTTGAAATTGTCAGCTGGTTTTTCAGTGAAAATTTTCTCTCAGCTTATAAGGTGATTCCTTTTATAAGTTTTTCGTTTGCCAACACAGGACTCTATTATCTGTTCAGCACAGTTTTATTTTACGACAAAACGTTGACTAAATTTGTTCCGATCAGTACAGTAATTGCAGCGATAACAGTCATTGCGCTTGACCTCATCCTTGTTCCCGAGATCGGTTTTCTTGGGGCGGGTATTGCCATTTATTCAGGGCAGTTGACGCTTGCCATCCTGGCGTATTGCTTTTCACGGAACAAAATTATCCACTGGCCATTATCAAAAATAATTTCGTGCTATCTGATTGCAGTGGGCATTTCGGCGGCAGGTATTGTCATAAGCAGCAATTTGCCTGGCTTATTTTTTGCCATCGGACTAAAGCTGATTCTTCTCTTAGTGTTGGTATTGTTCTGCAGCTGGATATATTACCATAACATGCTCCAGATTTTTAAGCATATTCTCAATGTTCTAAAGAGCTTGAAAAAGTGATGGCCGATGCCCGATGTATCCGAATCATTTTCATCGGTGTTTCAAAAGGAGACTCACTTTCCTAATAATTTAACTATTTGTCAAAGTATTTAGAAACAGCCCCCGTGATGAATTCCAGCTGTTCGTCATTCATCTCTGTATGAATCGGAAGTGATAGTACAGACTTCGATAGTTTTTCCGTGAAGGGAAAAGATCCTTCGCCAAAATCTTTTTGCCGGTAAGCGTTTTGCATATGCAACGGCACAGGGTAGTAAATCATAGTGGGAATTCCAGCGGACGCGAGATGCTCCTTCAACCCATTGCGTTTTCCTTCAACCTTGATAGTGTACTGATGAAATACATGCGTGGAGTTAGGTGCACGCTTAGGCAACTCAAGTCCATTGATTCCATTTAAACTCTTGTCGTAGTGTGCGGCTGCTTCGTTCCTCTTGCGCGCATATTCGTCGAGATAGTTCAGCTTGACTTTCAGTATCGCTGCCTGCAGCGTGTCCAGCCTGCTATTGACACCAATGATATCGTGGTGATATTTAATTTTTTGTCCATGGTTGGCGATCATCCTTATTTTTTCGGCAAGGTTTTCGTCTCTTGTCAATAGCGCACCACCGTCGCCATAACAACCCAGGTTTTTGGATGGGAAAAAAGATGTTGTTCCGATGATCCCCATCGTTCCGGCTCGGCGGGTCTTTTTATTGCTGAAGGAATACTCCGCGCCAAGCGCCTGCGCAGCGTCTTCTATGACATGAAGATTGTATTCCGACGCAAGCGCAAGAATCTGCTCCATATCCGCACATTGACCATACAAATGAACAGGTACGATCGCAACCGTTTTTTTGGTGATCTTCTTTTCAATACGCGTGATATCGATGTTGAATGTCTTTTCATCAACGTCAACAAATACTGGCTTCAGTCCTAACAATGCAATAACCTCGGCGGTTGCAACGTAGGTATGAACAGGAAGGATTACCTCATCGCCCGGCTTGAAATCGAGAGCCATCATAGCGATCTGCAATGCATCCGTTCCGTTGGCACAGGGAATGACGTGTGGCACATCAACGTATTTTTCCATCGCCCTTGCAAATTCACTCACTTCTTTGCCTTGAATGAATGCAGTCGAGGTCAGTACATTTTGGATGGCATCATCTATCTCTCTCTTGATCCGGAGGTATTGGTTCTGAAGGTCCACCATTTGAATCTTTTCCATAAGCACGGCCTTGCAGGCTGTTAAGAATTAAAGTAGTGTAGCAGCAAATTAATTCTGCATCAGTCTTGATCGTGACCGTTTATCCAGCTCATGATTAATGCAGGTCACAAAGGCCACGAAGAACCACGAAGTCCACCCCGATAATTATCGGGGCAAAATTTCCTTGTTTGAACACTAGGTTAGTTAATATTTCTAATCTTCTTTTCCCATTGCCAGGCATGAAGCAATGATTCTTCAAGTGTGTATTTGGTTTTCCAATCAAATGCCTTGTTTACTTTCTGCGGATCAGCATAGACTTTCTCCACATCGCCAGGCCGCCGCGGGCCCATTGCATACGGAACATTAACTCCAGTGGCCTTTACAAATTTTTGAATAAGCTGAAGGACGGAGACGCCAACGCCGGTACCAAGATTAAATACTTCGTAAAGCTGTTCTTCTGATCTGCCCGAGAGGAACTCCATCGCTTTTACATGAGCAATAGCAACATCAACAACATGGATAAAGTCCCGTATACACGTACCATCTGGCGTGTTGTAATCACTACCAAAAACTGTGAGCTGCTTACGTATACCCGCCGCAGTTTGTGTAACGTAGGGAACGAGATTGTTTGGAGTACCAATTGGAAGCTCTCCTAATAATGCTGTAGGATGCGCTCCGATTGGATTGAAATATCTCAACGAAACGATCCGGAATCCTGTCTTAAATGCATCTTCAAGTATTCGTTCACATACTTGCTTGGTCGCGCCATAGGGAGATTCAGCTCTTTTGAAAGGCGCACTTTCGTTGACAGGAATATTATCCGGTTGTCCATACACGGTACACGAAGAAGAAAAAATAAGATCGGTGACGTTGTTTTCCTGCATCACCTCCAAGAGTGCAACAAGGGATCCGACATTGTTTCCGTAATAGTCTAACGGATGTTCTACTGATTCCCCTACTGATTTGAACGCGGCAAAATGTAACACACATGTTATCGGTCCAATCGACTTAAATAGTTTGCTGAGGAAGTCCCGATCGCAACAATTTCCTTCAACGAATTCAATAGGCTTTTGAGTGATCTTTTTAATACCATCAAGGAGAGTAGTATCGCTTCGCGAAAAGTTATCGATCACCACGGGATCATATCCGGCATTGATCAATTCGACGACAGTATGTGCGCCGATGTATCCGGCACCGCCGGTAAGAAGGATTCGTTTTTTTGAACTCATCAGTGAACTGCTTAAAGCCTGGCTGTAACTTTGTTTTTATCAAGTATTCCCTTCACGTCGTAAATGACTGTCTTGTCAGAACACAAGTCCTTCCAATTGAGTTGTTTGAACTCATCGTGACCAACAGCCAGGATTATCGCGTGATACTTTTTATTAAGTTTTTCAATAAGGGAAAGATCATACTCATGTTGGACTTCATTAACGTCGGCCAACGGATCATAAATATCAACTATAGTTCCGAAGCTTTGTAACTCCTTTACGATGTCAACAACTCTACTGTTTCTAATATCGGGACAGTTTTCCTTAAAGGTGATACCAAGTATGAGCACATTGGCCTTGTTTATAGGAAGATCGTTTCGCGCCATCAACTTTACAACAGTATTGGCGATGTGAATACCCATATTGTCATTGATCCTTCGTCCCGAAAGGATCACCTCTGAATGATATCCAAGGCTCTCTGCCTTATGAGTGAGATAATACGGATCGACACCAATGCAATGGCCTCCCACAAGTCCCGGCTTGAAGGGCAGAAAGTTCCACTTTGTTCCAGCAGCTTCAAGTACCTCTTGCGTGTCAATGCCCATTCTTTCGAAGATCAAGGCAAGCTCATTCACAAACGCAATGTTCACGTCACGCTGTGAATTCTCGATCACCTTAGCAGCTTCTGCAACTTTTAACGATGATGCCCTGTGTGTACCAGCGGTAATTATCTTCTTATAGAGCCGATCAACTTTGTCAGCGACTTCCGGAGTACTTCCACTTGTCACTTTTTTTATTGTAGTCACACGATGAAGCTTGTCCCCTGGATTGATCCGTTCGGGCGAGTAACCGCAGAAAAAATCAATATTGTACCGCAGTCCACTCGTTTTTTCGAGGATCGGCACACAAACTTCTTCCGTGCAGCCTGGATAAACTGTCGATTCGTAAATTACTATGTCACCTTTTTTAAGAACAGATCCTATAGTCCTGCTCGCACTTTCAAGCGGACGGAGATCTGGTTTCTTGAATTCGTCAATTGGCGTTGGTACAGTAATTATGAAATAGTTGGCCTCCTTCAGATCGTCAACAACAGATGAATACGTGAGGTGTTTTGAAGTTGACAATTCCTCAGGTTCAACCTCCCTGGTGCGATCATGACCTCTTTTCAATTCTTCAATACGCTCTTTGTTTATGTCGAAACCAATAACAGGCAATATTTTCCCAAACTCTACAGCCAAAGGCAATCCTACATAGCCTAAGCCAACAATTCCAATTTTTTCCATCGCGTCGAGTTATTTATTATACTCCAAATACCAATCTACAAATTTGCTTACACCAATTTCTATTGGTGTGGATGGTTTAAAGCCGACTTCCCGCTTAAGATCTTCCACATCTGCACATGTAGCTGATACATCGCCTTCCTGCATCGGCATTAGTTTTTTTATCGCTTTTTTCCCAAGTTTTTCCTCAATTATTTCAATGAAGGTTGTCAGTGATACCGGTTGGCTGTTGCCAACATTAAAGATCCTGTAGGGGGCAAAGCTTGTACCGGGATCTGGATCGGTGCCACTCCAATCAGTATTTGGCTTGGCCGATTTAGGAATTATCCGAGCAATGCTTTCAACGATGTCGTCTATATAGGTAAAATCACGTCTCATTTCACCATTATTATAAACCTCGATAGGACGTCCTTCCAATATTGCTTTGGTGAAAATAAACAACGCCATGTCAGGACGCCCATAAGGACCGTAAACGGTAAAGAATCGCAGCCCTGTGGTCGGGATGTTGTACAAAGACGAATAGGTATGAGCCATCAGCTCATTTGCCTTCTTTGAAGCCGCGTACAAGGAAATCGGGTGATCAACATTGTCATGTACCGAAAAAGGAATTTTCTTATTCGCACCGTATACCGAGCTTGAAGATGCATAAACAAGGTGCTTCACCGGATTGTGTCGGCAGGCTTCCAGAATGTTCATAAAACCAACCACGTTGCTCTCAATATATGCGTGAGGGTTGACCAGGGAATAGCGAACTCCAGCCTGCGCCGCAAGATTTACTACATATTCGAACTTATTACTTCCAAACAGCTGGTTGAGGTCTTCCCGATCAATAAGGTCGATCTTATGAAACTTGAAGTTTGGATTCCCTTCAAGAACGCGCAGCCTGGAATGCTTTAAGTTGACGTCGTAGTAATTGTTAAGATTGTCGATCCCGACTACGTTGAACCCAAGGTCGCAAAGCTTTTTTGTGAGGTGCGATCCGATAAATCCTGCCGCACCTGTAATTAGAATAGACTGCATTAAATGACCCTGATTTTAGCGCACAAAACTAATAGATTAGGTCGAATTTGTAATATTTTCTATTTTTCGGGATAATATATACTTAACCGCATGGCCGAACTGAAAACAAAGGAAGATCTCGACCTATTTGAAACGTTTCTTAAGGCCGTTCGGATCGTCGTCGTCCACTTTTGGCTTTTCGTCCTCTTCTTCCTTGGCGGTGCGGCTGTTGGAGCAATATTATTTTTCACATCTCCGAAAGTTTACGAGAGCAAGATGATTGTAAGCTCAAGCATACTTACAGATTCATACGTGAAAGTCATGTTTGAAAATGCGTCAAAATATCTGAGACAGGGAAATTCTGACGTCCTGGCGGAACAGTTTCATATTTCGGAAGCTACTGCCAGGCAGATCTCTACGCTCGAAATTGAAAACCTCTCCAGCGTGCTGTCTAATTCACCAAAAGAAAACGACCGCTTTCTCATAACCGCAGAGGTTTATGACACGAAAATTCTACCTGAACTTCAAAAGGGTTTAGTGACGTATCTCGAAAGCAACGACTTTGTCAAGGTTAGAGTTGAGCAGAATCGTTCACTTTATAAAGAAATGCTTAAATCAGTGGAGAAAGAGATACAGGATATGGAGGAACTTAAGAGAAGGATCTCTTCCGGCGATTTTTTTCAGGCTGCAAAAGGCAACATGATGTTTGATCCAACAACAGTTAATTCGAAGATCCTTGAATTGACCGAAAGGAAGATCGGTTACCAGAATAGTTTACAGCTAAGCAGCAGCGTGCAAGTCATAGACAAATTCACCAAGTTCAAGAGACATTCAAATCCGAAAATTTCAGTATTGATGATCTCCGGAGCGACAACCGGATTGATCTTGGCTGGGCTGATAATTTTTTATAAAGTCGTTAGAGGCCTTCTTTGGGAAACCAAACCTGCGAATTAGATCATCATGATCCTCGCACTCATTCAGAAAGAATTTACTCTGGAGCTTCGCCGCAAGAGTGTTATATCAGGTATCGGCCTGTATCTATTCAGTCTTATATTCATTTGTTACCTGACATTCAGCCTTCGCCAAAGCGGCATCAACGAAGCAACATGGTCGGCGCTGTATTGGCTCGCCATACTCTTTTCAATGGTCAATAGCGTAGCGAAAAGTTTCATAGGAGAAAAAAAGGGATCATTCATATACTTCTATACCGTCGCCAGTCCGCAGGCTATTATCCTTTCAAAGATTATTTACAATACGGTGCTGTGCCTCGTATTGTCGCTCAGCGGATTCCTCCTTTTTTCTCTCTTCATCGGCAACCCTGTTAAGGATCCGGCGATCTTTATTCTTACACTGGTTTTGTCGTCGTTTGGTTTTTCCGCCGCCCTTAGCCTGATCTCCGGTATTGCCTCAAAGGCCAACAACAGCAGCATCCTTATGGCTGTGTTGAGTTTCCCCATTATCATCGCTCTGCTCCTGATGGCCATTAAGGTTACCAAGAATGCGCTCGACGGACTGGAACGCGACGCGAGCTTAGATGAGCTCCTCAACCTGTTCGCAATAAATTGTATTCTTACCGCTCTCGCGTATATTCTCTTCCCTTATATTTGGCGCAGCTAAATGCCGGCTGACCGAATACATGGTGCAGCCGTATTTTACATTCTGATTCAATGAAGAACTGGCTCAAAATAGTTGCTGTTGTATTGCTTTTCTATGTTCACATCGGTGGAATGTTATTCGACGTTCCCCGGCTTAACATCCTTAACGAAACGGTCCGAGCCCTATATTTTCACGTTCCAATGTGGTTTGGAATGGTGTTGTTATTTCTGCTATCTGTTTATTACTCGATCATGTATCTAAGGAATCCTACACAGCGGTTAGATTACCTTGCAGTCGAATATGCTAACGCGGGCTTGCTCTTTGGCATTTTGGGAATGCTCACTGGAATGCTATGGGCGAACTATGCATGGGGCTCACCCTGGCACGGCGATCCCAAACAAAATGGAGCGGCTATCGCGCTATTGGTTTACCTCGCCTACTTTGTTTTACGCGGATCGGTCGAGAACGACGAACAGCGTGGCCGGCTTAGCGCGGTTTATAATATTTTTGCCTTTGCCGCGATGGTGCCGCTCATTTTTATTATTCCACGAATGACGAGTTCAATGCATCCTGGCAGCGGCGGCAATCCCGGTTTTAATATGTACGACCTGGACAACCGAATGCGCCTGATTTTCTACCCAGCGGTGATAGCTTGGTTTTTGATCGGCGTGTGGATCGTGTCCATCCGCGTTAAGGTGAGAACATTGGAAGAAAAAATACTTGAACTGGAACATGGAAAAACTTATTAAGAATATTCTCAGGGTTGCCTTATTATTCGTTTCAGCCGTTGCTTACGGGCAGGCTGACCCTGAAATGGCCGATGTAATGCGATCTGAAGGCAAAATCTACGTAGTGGTCGGTATTATCCTAATCGTCCTTACGGGCCTTGTCGTCTATCTTTTTATGCTTGACCGAAAAGTCAAAAGACTCGAAACCCTCCTCGGAGAAAAGAATTCGCCATCCAAATGAGCCCTCTGAAGCCCAGATAACAGTCGGGACGATAGTCGGACCTTGTCCGCCTTCCCCGAGGTTCTCGGGGAAGGCGGAAAGGTTTTCGAAAAATAATCACTGAATTTCTACCCATTTGTGTCTAATTTTGAGGCGATTGATAGAAGATCTATGAAAAAATCGCACATTCTAATTTTGGTGGTAATTGCTGCGGCAATCGCTATTATAGTTTCGACGGCGGGCGATGCCAGCACTTATGTGACTTTTGATGAGGCCTATACAATGGGGACCTCCGGAAATAAGAAGGAGATCCATGTCGTGGGTGAATTGAAGAAGGATAATAATGGCCATATTATTGGCATCGAGGAAGGTGACGATAGAGTTTCGTTTTCCTTTGTGATGGTTGACGATAATGGCAAAGAACAAAAGGTGACCTATAATCAACCGATGCCAGCAGATTTTACCCGGTCAGAAAAAGTAGTTGTAATCGGAAGCTACCACGATGATAACTTCATGGCCAGTAAGATCTTGTTGAAGTGCCCCTCAAAGTATCAGGAACAAAAGGTAAATGTTTAGGAGGACGAACCACATCCTTCTTGCTTGGCCCATTAAAGTAAAAGATGATGCATTATTTAGTTGGTGACCTGGGTCACCTTTTTATTATTACGTCTTTCATAACGGCGTTTGTCACAGCCCTCTCCTATTTCAAGGCGGTAACGGTTGCCTCATTGGATAAGAAAGCATTGTGGCTTCAGAACGGCAAGGTTAGCTTTTATATTCACACAGCGGCAGTACTAGGCATCTGCGTTACATTGTTCGTGATCATTTCAAATCATTACTTTGAATATCACTATGCGTATAACTACTCCGATAGAAAGCTTCCCGTTTACTACCTCATCTCTACCTTTTGGAATGGGCAGGAAGGAAGCTTTATGTTATGGATGTTCTGGCATACAATCTTGGGAATTATTATCATCCACACGAACAAATTCTGGGAAGCACCGGTAATGACCATCTTCGCGCTGGTTCAGGCGTTCCTTGCTTCCATGATACTGGGTGTGGTGATACCGGGCTTAAATATTAAGATCGGAAGCTCACCGTTTATACTCTTGAGAGATGCGATGCAAGACGCTCCAATCTTTGCGGCCCAGCCTGAATTTGTTCCAAAGGATGGCAACGGATTAAATCCCTTGCTACAGAATTATTGGATGGTCATACATCCGCCCACATTATTCCTTGGATTTGCATCCACTTTGGTTCCTTTTTCTTTTTGTATAGCCGGCCTTTGGCTAAAGAAGTATCGGGATTGGGTAAGGCCCGCACTTCCATGGGCTTTGTTCAGCGGAGCTATTCTTGGACTTGGTATCCTGATGGGCGGATACTGGGCGTATGAGACGCTAAACTTTGGAGGGTATTGGAATTGGGATCCCGTCGAGAATGCAGTGTACGTACCATGGTTGATCCTTATCGCTTCCATTCACACAATGATCACATACAAGAATAGTGAGACTGCTCTCAAAGCATCCATTGTACTCGTGATCGCTGTGTTTGTCCTCATCCTTTATTCAACATTCCTGACCCGAAGTGGCGTATTAGGTGATGCATCAGTACATTCCTTCACGGATCTCGGCCTCTCAGGTCAACTTCTTGTCTATTTGTTTTTCTTTACGGCGGTTGCGGTCGTGTTGTCGATCTTTCGGTGGAAAGAAATTCCGACGTCAGAAAAAGAAGCTTCCGTCTATTCAAGGGAATTCTGGATTTTTATCGGCGCATTAACACTTAGCCTTATGAGCTTCCAGGTGTTAATACCCACCTCCATTCCAGTGTGGAATAAGATTGTGTCTTTGTTCGGTGGCACATCAAACATGGCTCCACCGGCCGAACAGATCACCTTCTATTCAAATTTTCAACTTTGGTTCGCGGTTATTGTTGGACTGCTTTCAGGAGTGGGCCAGTTCTTCTGGTGGAAAAAAATTGACAAAGCACAGCTGATAAAAGAGCTAACTACTCCCGCACTTATTTCCCTCGTGTTATTTGCTCTGATCATTACTGTAGGGCAGGTTTACACGATCGAATACATCGTGCTCACTTTTGCCGGCGTATTTACCTTTGTAGCTAATCTCAGGATTTTATCGACAGTAGTTAAGACAAGCCCTGGTCTCTCGGGTGGAGCTGTTGCACACATTGGCATAGGGTTAATGCTGATCGGAATAATGTTTTCGTCAGGTTATTCGAAGGTGGTTTCTCTTAACAACACGGGTATGCTCATCTCTAATGAATTCAGTAAGGAGTTCAACAGGGACAACCTTCTCCTATTCGTTAACGAACCGCGGACAATGTGGGGTTATGATATCGAGTATTTGGGTGAGCGCCTCGAACCGCGTTTTCACGGTGGGTATGTACGCAAGAGTGACGTAGCACCAACAGCCGATCGTGATGCCGTGATCGCCAAGACTGCGATGAATATCAACGGGACGACCTACAATCCGAAGGACACTATTGAGATCCGTGGTGAAAATACATTCTACGAGATTCAACTTCGTCGCGGACAAAAGAAATACACGTTATTTCCACGTGCGCAGATAAACCCGGAAATGGGCGGACTCCTGGTTTCGCCGGACATTTACAGAACCGTTTCTGCGGATCTCTATACCCACGTATCATCCGTTATGAAACCCTCAGAGGAAGAAGAGTGGAGTAAGCTAGAAGAAATTAAGGTCAAGCTGGGCCAGGAATTTTTTGCAAACGACTATGTTTCAACGCTCGAAACCGTGGATCGGGTTTTTGAGATTGAGGGGGTTGTTTTGTCTAGCGAGGATGTGGCCGTGAAAGCAACGGTACGCATACAGGGCGAACGAGGTGAATATATTTCGGAGCCGCTGTTTGTCATCAAAGACAAGATGGTGGGTCGCATTCCCGACGAGATCAAGGACCTTGGTTTGAGGATCACGCTAATGAACATCCATCCTGAAACAAGCGAATTCACAATCGGGCTAAACACTCGACAAAAAGATTGGGTGGTTATAAAAGCACTGGAAAAGCCCTACATTAACCTTCTCTGGATTGGTACACT
>DATHIE010000044.1:0-3252 GCA_035316905.1 Chryseolinea sp.
GATCCAGTCCATCCCAGGTACCCAGCCAGATATGGTCGTAACGGTCCATATATACGGACGTAATAGCACTATTGGATAGGTTGGCCCGCTTGTCGACATGCTGATATGGCCAGGGTGAAGAAGGGATAGTATCCGCCCTTAATAAATTGATGAACAGTGTAGCGACCAAGAAGCCCGACATGATATTCCGATTTGATCATTGCTTGTTGGACAAGGTACGCAAACCATTGCCGGGGAATTCTAATAAGTTGTCCTCTCCGTGACTATTTGTCCCCTGTGTTCCCAATTGAAGCCTTTTAATACAACCAGGCGTACTTAAAATAGCAAATACCGGACGGGCAGGGTCCTGTTATTTTCAACATTGCGCATATCCAACGATTGCAACGTGGATAAGTATTGCCATGCAACAGGTTTCTACAAGGAATGTTACACGATTTGCTCACAATCCGCTTCTAAAACCGCAGGATATCAAGGCCAGTGGTGCCAATATGAAGATAGAATGCCTGCTGAATCCAGGCGTCTTCAAGTTTGAGGGCAAAATATGGCTACTCCTGCGAGTGGCTGAGCGCCCCGAGCAAAGGGAAGGACAGGTAACTTTTCCGATATATAATGACAAAGGCGAAATAGAAATTATCAGGTTCGATAAGAGTGATCCCAATCTTGATTTTTCTGATCCGCGTGTGATCCGCTATAAAGGAAAAGACTATCTGACTACTTTATCGCACCTCCGACTGGTATGGAGTGATGATGGAAAGATCTTTCATGAAGCTCCTCAATACGATCCCATTTTTGGGAAGCACTCATTAGAAGCGTATGGAATTGAAGACTGCCGTGTAATAGAAATAGATGGCGTTTTCAATCTAACCTACACAATGGTCTCGCATGTTGGGGTTGGCGTGGGCCTTATTCAAACTAAGGATTGGAAAACATTTGACCGGAAAGGAATGATCATTCCGCCCCACAACAAGGACTGTGCGATTTTTCCAGAAACAATTAACGGCAAATACTATGCGCTGCATCGTCCCAGCAGCCCGCAACTGGGAGGCAATTATATCTGGCTAGCAGAGTCACCCGATCTGCTTCATTGGGGAAATCATCAGTGCATTGCTACAACACGTAACGCTATGTGGGATAGCGTACGCGTTGGTGCGGGCGCCGCGCCGATCAAAACTTCTGAAGGATGGCTGGAGATCTATCATGGCGCAAATGCTCAACATCGATATTGCCTGGGCGCGTTACTACTTGACCTTCACGATCCATCGCAGGTGATAGCTAGAAGCGAACAACCGATAATGGAGCCAACTGCTGCCTACGAGCTAACTGGCTTCTTTGGCAATGTGATTTTCACAAACGGGCACATTACGGAGGGTGATACCATATACATGTACTATGGGGCCAGTGACGAAGTGATCTGTGGCGCTGAATTATCGATACAAGAAATCCTCGACTCCCTCTTAAACAAGTAAACATGACAACGGTAGCTGCCTTACTTAAGAAGCCAACACAGGAGTACGATGTCTTCATGTTACTACCCAGGCCAACACGCGTGTTGCTGATTACTAACATGATCTATGCGTTCGCCTTGCCCGTCATCGATATTTTTGTAGGCGCGTATATCATGCGTAGCTCCAACGACCCAAAAATTGTCGCGATCTATCAACTTTCTGTTTATACCGGCATACCACTTACTTTTTTGATCAACGGATACCTGCTCAATCGGGTGAAGATATCTCACCTATACAGTTTTGGAATGCTACTCAGCGGACTTTCGATGTTGATCATGATGAGCCTGGAAAATCTTTCTACGGTAGGTGTGAGTGTTGCTGGTATGCTTATGGGTTGCTCATTCGGATTCTTCTGGGCTAACAGAGATTTTCTGGCCTTGAATACAACCAATGACTTAACAAGAAATTACTACTATGGCCTGGAGACTTTCTTTTACACCATATCATACATTATTGTACCGCTTGCAGTCGGCGGATTGCTTGCCAACACCGACACACTCGGATGGTTTGGAGGAAATATCAACACAGCGTACCAACTTGTAACCAGTGGCGTGTTTCTGCTCACTGTACTGGCAAGCATTGTTATCCACAAAGCAGATTTTAAAAAACCCGAATTAAAACAATTCCTTTTTTTCAAATTTCATTCGCTTTGGAAAAAAATGCTGGTGCTTGCAGGGCTCAAAGGAATGGCACAGGGCTATTTAGTAACTGCTCCCGCGATCCTTATTATGAGGCTGGTGGGCAACGAGGGATCCCTTGGCCTGGTACAAGGCATTAGCGGAATATGCACAGCCGTTCTATTATACATGCTTGGCCGGACGACCAAACCATCCGACCGCATATTCATATTCATAGCAGGTCTGGGAATTTTTTTGGTGGGCACTTTGGTCAATGGAATTCTATTTTCTGCGATCGGCGTAATGGTGTTTGTTCTCTGCAAGGTTCTATTCACTCCTTTACACGACATCGCCTACTTTCCCACACAAATGAGAGTGATTGATATTGTTTCAAGAATTGAAAAGAGAAATGAATTTGCCTACATCTTCAATCACGAATTCGGATTATATGTAGGTCGATTTTCCGGCCTTGTCCTCTTTATCGTGCTCGCCAATTATGTATCGGAGAGCTTCGCCTTAAAATATGCACTCATCATTATAGGCGTCATACAGTTAGCATCCATACCCATAGCAAAGCATATCATTGCCGTGTGTGATAAACTCAGTAAACCATGAGAATACAGTTGTACATAGTTGTTTTAGTAGTTCTTTTTTCTTGCCAACCGAAGCATGAGAAGGTAAGTCAAATTTTCATTGATCGAATCAATAGTATGCCCGATCAACCGGAGCCATTCAAAATGACGGACTGGTATGAAAAGGCGCTTAACTATGATCAGTATGTTTTTAATCCCAATCTCGTCGGAGAGCATTTACCATTCCTTTGGATTGACAGTGCACATCGGAATATTAAACAAAACACCTTTGGAATTTATACTGTGATTGGTGATGTGCGGCAGGGGTCTAATGGAAGCAAAGAATTTCACGAAGCCATTTGTTCGATGGGATCGTTGCTTAGTGCAGGTTTAGTGGGTATTGATAAGACAAATCAAAATGGATACAACTATGTTAAAATGACGCAGAATTATTTCAATTCTGCCAACGGTTGGGATATCATGATGAACAACACGAATCCTGCCGTTGCTTTGCTGGGCGGTGGCTATGGACGTGATTGGTGGTATGACGTATTTCCA
>DATHIE010000045.1:0-6880 GCA_035316905.1 Chryseolinea sp.
ATGGAAAGACCGATCTTGTCCTTGGAGACCAATCCGGTATTTTAAAAGTCGTAAGTGATTTCCGTGAAGCGATTGATGCAACGGGAGCATCAGAAGAAATAATCTTTAATCCTTTATCAAGCAGCTACGAGTCAGTTAATCTCGGCGGTCACATATGGCCAGTCGCGTCAAACCTTTTTGGGACCACAAAGCCGGCACTCATAGTTGGTAGCGTGTTGGGAGGACTTTTCATTCTGCGTCATGATGAGGGTGAATCACTGCCTGAAACACCGTCAATAGAAGTCTATCCAAATCCCGTCGCGAAAAATGCCACGCTGACAATTAAGATCGGCCGGCCAGGAACGCTTCAGATATTTTCAACCCTTGGCCAGGAAGTCACCGTTCCATACTACCTGCCTGCAAGTGAGGAGATCGTATACCAACTTCCCCACATGGCTGCTGGCGTCTACATTTGTAAATTCCTTATTAACAACCGATCATATACGCGGCGTATAGTCATCTACTGACGCGTCGAAGGTTTTTTGAGAATGTCATCTAACCTGAATGAGATCCTTCGCGGTAGGACCTCATGCTCTTAAATAAATGCGTGCCTCCATTTTTTGTGCGGATTTCTTTGTAAAATGAGAAGCTGCGCAGGATGACAGTGTCTAAAAGGGACGACCGTGATGCATTTATAGACGATCGTTATATATTTGCGGCCGACTTTTATAAGCTTTTCTCAATCAATCTCTTTACATGAAGCATGCTTTTATTTTTGATATGGACGGTGTGTTAGTGGACAGCAATCCTACCCATAAGATCGCGCTCAAACAGTTTTGCAAGAAGCATGGATACGATCTATCTGAAAAAGAGCTGCGTGAAAAGATTTACGGTAGAACTAACCGCGATTGGTTATTAAATCTTCTCGGAAACCTGGATGAAAAAACTGTGAGGGCCTATGCGGAGGAAAAGGAATCATTGTTTCGTGAACTTTATACGGACATCGCGCCCTTAAACGGCCTGCACTCTTTTCTTGAAAAGCTGGAAGCCAAAGGGATTCCTAAGGCTATTGCGACTTCTGCGCCGCGTGCAAACGTTGATTTTACCATTTCCCGCACGAATATCGAACGGTTTTTCCCCGTCATTCTCGATGACTCCTTTGTAACTAAAGGGAAGCCTGATCCTCAGATTTATTTAAAATCGGCCGCGGCCTTGGGAATGGAACCCAGCCAATGTGTGGTTTTTGAAGATTCATTGTCAGGCGTTACGGCTGCAAAACGCGCCGGTTGCAAGGTAGTGGGCCTCACAACGACCCATACGCGCGAAGAATTGAACGAAACCGACCTGAATATTGATGATTTTAATGGCCTGGAACCGGAATTTGTCATTTTGAAGGTTTTCTGATTGTAACACCCGGATTATTTCGGGCGAGGCGTTGGAATATTGGGCGTGTTTTAGCGATATTTGCAGTCCCTTTTTAAGGGGGTAACAAAATAGAGCAGATATGGCACGTGTTTGTCAAATTACTGGAAAAAGGCCGCAGGTTGGAAATAACGTTTCTCACGCAAACAATAAGACGAAGAGAAGATTTTTACCGAACCTCCAAAAGAAACGTTTCTTCATCCCTGAAGAAAACAAGTGGATAACGTTGAAGTTGACTACCAAGGCGATGAAAACCATTTCAAAATATGGCATTACCGCGGTGATGAAAGAGGCAAAGGCCAACGGCCATCTTGTATTGTAATTAAAAAATTAAGGAATCATGGCAAAGAAAGGTAACAGGATCCAGGTCATTTTAGAGTGCACTGAGCACAAGACTACCGGTATGCCAGGCATGAGCCGTCATATCACCACAAAGAACCGTAAGAACACTACGGAGAGATTGGAATTGAAGAAATACAATTCAATTTTGAAAAAATATACTCTTCACAAAGAAATCAAGTAAACCATGGCAAAGAAAGTAGTTGCTTCACTTAAGAAAACTGACGGCAAGAGCTATGCGAAAGTGATCCGTGCCGTGAGATCAGAAAAAACAGGTGCTTACACCTTCAGAGAAGAGATCGTACCTGCTGACCTGGTAAAGGAAACCCTTGCCAAAAAGTAATTCACAGGTTATTAGAATTTGGAGAGTCCCTGAAAAGGGACTCTTTTTGTTTAAAGTCCCTCTATTATGTCAATGTTCGAAAGTTTATTTCCCCCGGAGAAGAAACAGTCTTTAGACAAAGGCTTAGAGAATACCAAGACAAACTTCTTTTCGAAGCTGGGAAAAGCGCTTGTCGGAAAATCCACCGTTGACGATGAAGTTCTCGACAATCTTGAAGACATATTAATTTCATCTGATGTTGGCGTGAATACCACGCTAAAAATCATTGAACGAATTCAGCAACGTGTAGCCCGTGACAAATACGTAGGCACTTCTGAATTGAACAGGATCCTCAAAGAGGAGGTCGCCGCATTGCTGTCAGAGAATAATGTCGATACCCCGGGTGAATTTGAAACGCCAGCAGGTACGAAACCATACGTGATTATGGTGGTGGGCGTAAACGGCGTGGGTAAGACAACCACTATTGGAAAACTATCCGCACAATTCAAAAAGAAGGGTAAGAAAGTCTTGCTTGGAGCGGCCGATACATTTCGGGCGGCAGCAGTAGAGCAACTTAAACTCTGGGGGCAAAAGGTGGGCGTACCTGTCATTGCAAAGGGAATGAATACCGATCCATCCGCCGTTGCTTTTGATGCAGTTAAGGAAGGCGTTGATACCAACGTAGACGTCGTTATTATTGACACCGCCGGTCGTCTCCATACCAAGGTGAATTTGATGTCTGAGCTTTCGAAGATAAAGCGTGTAATGCAAAAAGTGATTCCCGATGCACCGCATGAAGTATTACTGGTTCTTGATGGCAGCACCGGGCAGAATGCGATGATTCAGGCACAAGAATTTACGAAAGCTACTGAGGTGACCGCGCTTGCCATTACCAAACTTGATGGAACTGCAAAAGGCGGAGTTGTCATTGGAATATCGGATGAATTCAAAATTCCCGTCAAATACATTGGTATAGGAGAAAAGATCGACGACCTCCAGATATTCAATAAGACCGAATTTGTCGACTCACTTTTTAAGCGGAATTGAATCTTTTTTTCTTACAGGAATCCTTATAAAGATCTGGTAGTTAAATCCCCAATAGGATTGTGTATCGGCGCGGCCATATCCCGGAACATCACTGGGCATCATGTTATCTGTATCGTCAGTAGCTAGTGCAAACTTCAAACGGACCGTATAACCCATCCAGATTATCTTTAGCATCTTAACCTTGAGGCCTGTTGTCACTTCGAACCAATGAGCATGTACGTTGCTGTTGTTTAGAGTAGTACTGATGTCTCCCCAAACCGGATCCAGTTTTTGAATCACCATTTCTTCTGAAAAAACCGACTGGCCGTATCGCAACCCAAAATAGAACATGTTCCGGTCAGGATCCTTGGTAAGAAAATTAACATCTGCACCTACGCGCCAGTAAGTACCATCGTTAGAGTAACCTGCGTCATACGCCGTATAATTTCTTGCCCAATAACCGTAGTCCGCGGCAAAGTAAAACCGATAAAAATCAATGTCTCCATTTAATTCCCAACCGTTGAAAGTATCATCGGTTGTCGATTTGATAATGGCTATCACATCCGTACCAAAACGAATTCCTGTTGGCCTGAAATCATGCTTCTGTTTGACGCTATCCTGCTTCACAGAATCCTGCTCCTGAGCGGACGCCGCGAACGCAACGAGCAGTAGGATCGATATACTAAGGCGTGATGTCAAGATTTCTTATTGGTAGGTCGTGTATGCTGTCTTGTACGATGGCTACAGTCAGGTCGGTCACTGTAGTGTCTGCGTTCAGGTCAAACAAAAATGTTTGTTCCCCGCAGATATCAGCAATTGTTTTTTTGGCGCGGGAATATCTCACCCGTAAGGTCCTCAAACTATCGCCAAGCATGAATTGGTAAGTACTTGAATCACTGGCCGTATTCAACGGGAGCAAAAAGTCCTTTAGTGTTGCTCCCGGGGATGGAAGAATGATCCCGGCGTAATCGCTTGTTATTCCCTCCACGACGGTTTCCGCATTGAAACTAACGTACATGAGATTTGTAGTGGGGCACCGGTATATCTCAATGTTTTTCGCATCTGACGGCAACGGCGTGGGTGCAGGGATTGCATTCACGATCCGAACAGAGTCAAAATCATGTTCAAGTACATTAAGATCCTGAAAATAGTAGCGCTCGCCACACTCCTCGGATACAAATTGTACTTGACGTTTATATCCGAATTGCACCATATTATCGACTTGCGGTCCGTGTAGAGTGTAAAGGGTTTCTTCTTTTTTGGGGTTTAGTGGCAGCACGATCCTCGAAGCGGTATCGCTAAAAATAACTACGGCTTCTGGTGACTGTATGCTTGTCAATTGAACAACATCGCTGCCCCCACCTATTATTTTGAAATCGATTACTACGGCATCGTTGTTCAGCTGATAACAATCCGGCTCATTCAGGCAGGAAACGACAATAATGAGGACAAATGTGAACAGGCCGGTTTTCTTCATTCTAATTAGCGCCGTAAAGATAATTTAACGCCTCAAAGGCCAAATTCCATGCCGGGTAATTTTTAGTACTTTTGCATCCTGAATTAATGAATACGTCGACCGGGATTCAAATTAGCGTTAGAATACAATAAATGCTTCAGATCCCGGCGAAATGTGTTAGAGATTATATAGGCTGAATGAAAACAAAGGGAAATAAGCAGACTAAGGTAAACATAGTAACACTGGGTTGCTCCAAGAATCTGGTCGACTCCGAAGTGTTGCTGACCCAATTGCGTGGAAATGGCATTAACGCCGTTCACGAATCAAAAGACGATGATGCCAACGTTGTAGTAATAAACACCTGTGGATTTATTGATAATGCCAAGCAGGAATCCATCGACACTATCCTGCGATACGTTGATGCAAAGGAAGAAGGTATTGTTGACAAGGTCTATGTGACCGGTTGCCTTTCGCAGCGTTATAAAGACGACCTCGAAAAGGAAATTCCCGAGGTTGATGCCTGGTTCGGCACACGTGATTTGTCGCGCATGCTGAAGGTGTTCAAGGCAAATTACAAACAAGAACTCGTAGGCGAGAGAATACTAACCAATCCGAGTCATTTTGCTTACCTGAAGATCTCCGAAGGTTGTGACAGGCCCTGCAGCTTCTGCGCAATTCCAATCATGCGCGGTGGTCACATTTCACGGCCGATGGAAGAACTGGTGCTCGAGGCCAGCAACCTCGCCAAGAACGGAACAAAGGAGCTGTTGTTGATCGCTCAGGACTCAACTTACTACGGACTGGATCTCTACAAAAAGAGGAACCTCGCGGAACTTCTGCAGAGGCTGTCCGATGTCGTAGGTATTGATTGGATCCGTTTACATTATGCCTTTCCAAGCGGCTTCCCCATGGATGCATTAGATGTTATGGCCGAACGTCCGAACATTTGCAAGTATATTGATATTCCTCTTCAGCATGGATCAACCCGTATGCTTCAATTAATGAGAAGAGGTACGACACGCGAAAAGACCGAAGAGCTTCTCGTAAAGATCCGTGAGAAAGTCCCTGGTATTGCTATCCGTACCACGATGATTGTTGGTCATCCTGGAGAAACGGAAGTTGATTACCAGGAATTAGCAGACTTTGTGGAAAAATCGCGTTTTGATCGTATGGGTGTCTTTGCTTATTCGCACGAAGAAAATACACATTCGTATTCGATGCCTGATGATGTGCCCGCCGAAGTAAAACAACAACGCCTCGATGATATCATGGAAGTGCAACAAAACATATCATTGGAACTTAACACTAATAAGATCGGGAAGACATTTAAAGTTTTAATAGACAGAAAAGAAGGAGGTAGTTTCATCGGAAGAACTGAATTTGATTCTCCCGAAGTGGACAATGAAGTAATTATTGAAAGCCCGGATAACTATTTGAGAATCGGCGATTTTGTGAATGTCAAAGTAACATCGGCCTCCGAGTTTGATTTGACCGGAGAAGTGGTGGCGTGACCTCATGTGTAAATTCTCAACCCTTATCAATAAATTGACGTTATTCGGAAAATGGTTTTAAACACTCCCACCAACTTTTGTTGTTACCATGCAGCTTAACAAGGTATCACTGGCGGAAACGCGAGTTTTCAGCCCTTTCTTTTTAGATTACATAGAACAAAAAAATACTCTTACACCTTTTTATCACAGGTTCCCTGCAAGTGAAAATTTCGCAGACCAGATCGCAGAAAAAGGTGCGAGTTTCTCCGACAATCACCGGGAGGTACTCGTCAAAGCGTTAAAAAAACAATACGATACCATTTCAGTTTCCGGAGAAGTAGAAAAGAACATCGCCAGCCTCGGCGATCGAAAAACCTTTACGGTAACTACGGGACATCAACTCAACATCTTCACCGGGCCATTGTACTTCATTTTCAAGATCGTCACCGTTATCAATACTTGTGCGAGATTGAAGGAACGTCATCCTGATTACAATTTCGTGCCTGTCTACTGGATGGCTTCTGAAGATCACGACTACGAAGAGATCAAATACTTCAAGCTCTACGGTAAGAAATATATTTGGGAAACGAATCAATCCGGGGCTGTTGGCAGGTTTCTCACGGATGGCCTAAGCGCTCTTGCAAATGAGGTCCCTGGTGAAACCAGTATCTTCCGCGAAGCTTACGCAAAAAATAAAACGCTTGGCGCTGCGGTAAGACATTACGTTAACGCGCTGTTTGGAGCGAAAGGTCTTATTGTGCTGGACGCTGATGACCGCGACCTGAAAAAACAATTTTCCAACGTAATTAGCGAGGACGTACTCGTCGGTTCAAACAAGAAGGTTGT
>DATHIE010000046.1:0-9805 GCA_035316905.1 Chryseolinea sp.
GTTCAGGCAGCTGACGCATGCATAAGCAGTCTTTCTGACCGGAGATCCTGACAACCGATCCTTAATCCCACCAACCAGGTGACGAAAGGAGTGACAACCGAAGGTATATCCGCCCAACAGCGTTGCATTCAATGTTAGTACCAGAGTTCCTATACCTATGCCAAACGACTCTACTCCGGTCGTTGGATCAATGAACCACATTGCCTTCCATGCATCGTATGCGAGTATGATAACAAAGAGAATAGCCAGGTATAAAAAGTAGCGGTGAACATTCTGCAAAATCAACGGAAACGAGTTTTCGCCCCAATATGACTTTCGCGGCTCACCAACACCACATGCAGGTGGGTCTGCCCAAAAGGATTTGTAGTAAGCGCCTCGGTAGTAGTAACAAGTCACTCTCATTCCTCCAGGTGCCCACAGAATCAGAATTGCCGGCGAAAATGGAATAACCATTGGCCACCACGTTGGCTTCGGTCCAAGCCAGGCGTGTGGAGAGCTTCCAAAAATTTCGGGAGAATAAAAAGGAGATAGGTAAGGGCCTACAGCATAATGTTCACCCTGGAAGGCGGCCCAGGTAGCGTACACAATAAACGACGAAAGTCCCAATAGGACTAATAATGGACGTAGCCACCATACGTCAGTTCTTGATGTAACGCCAAAGTTTCCCATCAGGATCCATCTTCTTTGCTATAAGCTAAGGAAAAGTAATAACGAAAATTGATAGATTCAAACGATTCCGGAATCAAATTTCGGGAATCTTCTCGGATTGTACCGATGTTAACGATCATTGATTTCTACGGCTATCCTGTTGATCAGGAATGGCGACTGGCTCTCGTAGGTGATGTTGAAATTTCCATCAGGGCCCGTCGAATTTTCAAGAATCATTTCAACCCTTTCACCGATGGTTTTTAAGGACTTGATCTTGCTATTTCCAAAATCTCTGTGCAGCCTTTCAAATGCCTTCACTTTTTCTTCAAGTTTGTCCGTCGTGTCCGTGCTGGTCGAGCTTGTCACCTCTTTTTCATTGGTTCGGATTTTTGACGTTACCTGCCTTTCCAACATATCCTTAGAATAATTCTCCTTCATAAACTTTTCCCATTGCTCTTGGTCATTCAGCCCTATAACTCGGTGAAGTTCGCGGGCTCTTTTCTCTATAACGGTTTGTTTTTTAGTCTGCGCCAGGGCACCGGCAACGACAAAAAAGCAGAGAAGGAAGAATAGATTTTTCATGGCATGAAAGGTTTACTGTTCATGCATGTGATGCAACGAGTTTCGGATAAGTTTTAACCAACGCTTATGAGTTGATAAAAAAAATCGCGCCGGTAAACATCTAGTTCATTCCACGGTAACTCGAAATGACTTTTTCTCCTTTGCTATGGTAGTGCAAACGCCACGTAGCTTTCACCTTTCGGGGCGCCTAGTTTTGTTCCTCCGCAGGCAAGGACGATATACTGTTTGCCATTTACGCTATACGTGCTTGGGGTTGCAAATGCAGGAGCGGGTAAAACCGTTTCCCAAAGAAGCTCGCCATTTTTCTTATCGTAAACCCTGAACTTGCCATCCTTAGTCCCTGCGATGAATAACAAGCCAGAAGCCGTTACAACGGGGCCGCCATAGCTATCGGATCCTGTTCCCTTTATTCCTCTGGCCTCAAGCTCCGGAACTTCACCAAATGTTTTCTTCCACAAATATTCTCCTGTATTTAAATCGATGGCATTGAGTGTTCCCCACGGAGGTTTCACCGCAGGATAGCCGTCCTTATCAAGAAATTTAGTGTAACCGGAGATCTTGTAATTGTCCTTCTTAGGTTTCGATGCACTTATAACCTCTTTCTTTCCTTCGCTGGCTTCGAATTTATCACCATATAAAAATGACACTATCTGTTTCTTTTGGCCATCAGTCAAGGCTTTGAATGCAGGCATCATACCTTTACCCGCACCGATGACAGTAAATACCTGGTCGCGTTTATACTTTGTCTTGGCATCTACGAGCGATGGGTATCCACTGGCAGGATTTCCCTTTCGCTCTGCACCGTGACAGGTTGCGCAACTTGAGAGGTAAAGCTTTTCACCAGGGTGCGCAAGTTCCATTTTCTCTGTTGCAGTATCCAATGAGATGATCCAGGGCATTTCACTGCTATTCAGATACATTATACCATCGGGATCTACAGCTGCGCCACCCCATTCCGCACCGCCGTCCAAGCCGGGAAATATGATGGTGCCTCCTTTTGAAAGCGGTGCGTATGGGCCTTCGCTCCGGCTCTTTTTGAAGACTTCCAACAGCTCATCTTTGTTTGGAGCAAATGGACTTAAATCGGTCTCTTCGAACGTTTGTCGCGCATAGGGCAAAGGTTTGACTGGCCGAGGTTGAGTTGGCGCAGCTTTTTCGCCTGGCACGTCCGACGAAGGAACTGCAAACTCTTCGATAGGAAATAAGGGATCACCAGTCTCGCGGTTAAACAGAAATACATAACCCTGCTTGGTAACCTGAGCTACAGCATCGATTCGTTTTCCGCCCTGTTGTACAGTCAGGAGATTCGGAGGAGCCGGTGCATCGCGATCGAGAATGTCGTGGTGCACCATTTGAAAGTGCCACAACCTTTTTCCCGTCTTGGCCTCCAATGCAAGAAGCGTGTTAGCGAAAAGGTTATCTCCATGTCTGTTAGCGCCGTAAAAATCAAAAGCGGCTGATCCTGTGGGAACATATACGATCCCACGCTTCTTATCGACTGCCATCCCTGCCCAGTTATTAGCAGCTCCAAGTGTTGAATCCTGGTACGCTTCCTTAGGCCAACTATCATAACCTAACTCTCCTGGATGTGGAATGGTCTTAAACACCCAAGCAAGCTTGCCGGTTCTGATATTGAACGCCTGAATGTAACCGGGAACGGCATCGTTCCCTTCTGAAAGCCTCAAAGGCATAATGATCAGGTCTTCATAGACTGCACCGGGAGTGTTGGAAACGACAAATCTCTTTTTTGCAAGTGGGCCGAGTCCTGATCCGAGGCTCGTCCTTCCACTGTCTCCGAACGAAAGGATCGGTTTGCCAGTCAATGCATCCACTGCGTAGAGCCAGGATTCTTTTGAGTAAAGTATTCGTTTGTCATCACCGTCCCGCCAATAGGTTACTCCACGACTTGTTCCGTACCATGTACCAGCCGTTGTATCACGAACCCGCCATAACTCTTTGCCAGTTGATCCTTCCAATGCAAAAGGTTGAACTGTGGCGGTCATTCCGTATAAAATCCCATCAACAATAATGGGGTTGCATTGAACCTGACCGCTGTCACGCGTATGGTAGACCCAGGCTATTTTCAGATTATCTACATTGTCTGCATTGATCTCCGTTAGTGAAGAGTAATGATTTCTATCGGGCCCACCGAGATACTCTCGCCATTCATGGCCGCCGTCAGAAACATCCTTTTCTCCACAGGCAGAAATCAATAGCAAAATCAAAAGCATAAATGGGTTGCGAAAGAGTTGATTTTTTGCTGGTTGCATAGTCGATTGAGCTGGACGAAATCTCTATTTAAACTTACAACTATTTTCAGATAGAAGAGCCTGGTTCATACTACAATCTGAACTACACAAGTTGAAATTGACCGACGTCATATCTCAACGTGTAAGTTTCCTTTCCACTCTTTATCCCTGTTATTTTTTAATCCACAGGACTTTCATATTTTGGGTAAGAGAAGCGGACGAGGTGTGATATGGTGAGCTACAGATACAGTCTTGTGAAGATTCCTTTCCTTTTGCGGGCAATCGTGACAGCGTCATTGGTGACAATGCTTACTAGTACCCATATCGTGAATGCGCAAGAGAAGCGGCAGAATTCATGGTCTGCAAAATTTGAGGGCATGGGTTTATTCTCCTCGCCGCGGGTGGCTGACTTTAACGGCGATGGGGTGGGAGACATCGTCTTGGGCGCTGGGCGCGAGGAGTTCAAACCGTGCGACACTGCTGGGATCGCGATAAATGGCGTTGACGGGAGCATGCTGTGGAGAGTAGCCAACATCGATCATGTGTTTGGATCAGCCGCATTAAAGGATCTGAATGGCGACGGTACCCTGGATGTGTTCATCGGAGGCCGTTCCGCCACGTTGTTCGCTTTAAACGGAAAGAACGGCAGCATCATCTGGAAGTTTGATCAGACCAAGGGAGGAGTAAAGTGGTTTAATTTTTACAATGCACAATTCATCAAAGACCAGGATCGCGATGGAGTTGAAGACATACTCATTTCGAATGGCGGAAATGTAATGGCCGAACCTTTCGATAAGAAGGAACGAAAGCCTGGAAACCTTGTGGTATTAAGCGGCTCCAATGGAAAGCTCCTGGCCAGAGCGCAAGTACCTGATGGAAACGAGACGTATATGTCGGTCGTTGCCTGGCCAACTGACAACAACCAGGATTACCGAGTGGTCTATGGGACAGGTGGCGAAACCCTTGGCGGTAATTTGTATGTTACGACCCTTTCGGCCATCATGAAAGGTGATCTTTCGAAGTCGATATTATTAGATACGAGTCCTGGTAAAGGTTACATTGGTCCACCTGTATTAGCAGACATCACGAAAGATGGAGTTGTTGATATTATAGCAAATGCGGTTGAAGGCAAGCTGCTGGCTTTCGACGGCAAGACGTACAAACCTATATGGTCTGTAAAAGTACCGGAAACGGAAGCGTACAGTTCCGTTGCTCCCGGTTATTTTACAGGCAATGATGACATTCCGGATTTCTTCGCAACCTATGCAGTTGGCCAATGGCCTGACTTAGGATGGAGCCGTCAATTGATGGTCGACGGAGCTACGGGTAAGATAGCTTATGAGGATTCCCTGGGCAGCTACCAAACAAGCACGCCGGTTGTTATAGACCTCGATGAAGATGGTATAGACGAAGCGTTGCTAAATGTCAACATTCAAGCGTATGATCAATTGAACAATGCCACGTTCCAAAACATAATGCTGGTGGTGAATTTTAAGGGCAACGAAGTGCTTCAGGTGTGGGGTAGTCAACCAGGAAGTAACATAGCATCTACACCATGGATCGGTGACCTGGATAATGACGGCTTGTTAGACATTGTCTATTGTCACGGCACCAATGTTAAGAAAACGTACAGCTTCAAAGGGCTTCAGGTCAACCGTATCGCTACTGGTCTCCCGTTAAAAACTGAAATCCGATGGGGAGCCTACATGGGCAACCAATACGATGGCATATTCCGGAAAAGATAAGTAACCCTTACCCGATCTTCACTTTGCCCTTTGACGCAACAGATTTATATATAGCCTCTACCACGGTTATATCTTTTAATCCCTCTTCACCTGGTACTAGAACGGCAGCGTTATTTTTGATGGCTAGCGCGTCATCATCCATTTGAAGCGCCTGTTGGTTTTGAATAGCTGCGTTCAGTTTGACACCGTCACTGGTAACGCCATCAATTCCACTGTAGGCCTGAAAAGGTGAAAGCTTATACCATCCTTTAGCGCAATTCACTTGGAGATCATTCATTCCTTTTCCAAAGCTTGCAATACATGTCGCTGTTGCTCCACCTGGAAATTCCAATTCGAAATTCATGGTCTCTTCAACTTCCTTATATATCTCCGGTCTTGTGGTCGAAGCCAGGGCCGTAACCGCGATCGGCTCAAGCCCTACGCTATAGCGAGTAGCATTTAAGGGATAAACACCCATATCACCCATTACACCACCACCCATACTTTTCTTTTGCTTCCAATGGTCCGTCCGTGAATCAAAGTATCCAGCCGAAGCTTCAACCTTGACGACTTTTCCATAGGCCAGATCCTTCCTGAATTGTATAATTTTCTTTGTGTTTGGCTCGTGATGCAGCCGGTATCCTATGCTCAATTTCACCTTGTTCTTCGAACATGCGTCAATCATATTTTTGCATTCGGCAACGGAAGGCGCCATCGGTTTTTCACACCAAACATGCTTGCCCGCCCTAGCTGCCCTGATACTATATTCTGCATGCATGGACGGCGGAAGTACTACATAGATTACGTCGATGTCAGGATTGTTGGCAATAGAGTCGAAATTCTGATAGTTGTAAATATTCTTATCAGGTATGTTATACATCTGCTTCCATTGCTCTACTTTCGATGGTGTGCCCGTGACGATGCCTACGAGGCTGCAGTTTTTAGTTAGCTGTAGCGCCGGAGCAAGCAAATCTTTACTGTAATAGCCCAGACCAACCAAGGCTACTCCCAATCTTTCTTTTTTCTGCGGAACAATAATGTTGGCAAACGCTGACTGACTTAGCGTCAGGCCCGCTAAGCCTGCCATTCCGGTTTCCATAAATCTCCTGCGGTTAATCATAAATCTTACTTTAGGGGTAATAAAACTAAGTTAGGGTTAAAGGCCTCTTTTAGCAAATCGTCTCTGGATTAAAACAAACTCCACAAGCCATACACGCCAACACCGAATATTGACAGGATACTAATCCAGAGCGCGACATCATAAATTGCGCTGGGCCTGAATGCATCCAGCACATTTCGATACCTGAAGTTCAATGCCGCAAAAATGGTTAAGAACAGCATGACAGATCCGACGATACCACCTGACAGAATCATCGCGACGGGAAGGTTGACAAACAAATACGTCGCTGCCCAAAAAAACGGAAGCGTCCAGGCTAAAAGTGCGATGACTTTTTTTCTTTGGTTAAGATTAAAGAAGTCCATCCAACCCAACTGACCAAAAATATCCGAATACATTCTGGTCCAGGCTGCCAGCGCGGCAAATAAGCTCGAGTACAAGACAAAAAATGCACCCACCAGATAAATGATTTTTATTCCCGGTCCGAGCGATTCGGTGTAAATCAATGCCACAGTCTCTATGAGTTGATTTCCTTCGGGGATTGCACCGCGTTCATGTAACACTGCCGCACCCAAAAGGTAAAAAGCTGCCGTTACAAGGGTGTAGATCACCATGGCGACCGTTGCGTCCAGGTACATTACTCTGATCCAGCCACGCGCTCGTCTTCGCCAGTCATCGGTATCATTGGGAGGTCCGGTGTATGCTGCATAACCCTTTTCGATACACCAATAGTTGTAAGCGATAATCTCGTCACTTGCCACGCCTGTGATTCCAAACGCACCGATTGCCACTGCAACAAATTCGCGAGGTAATTGAAACCCGAGGCCAGACAGAATTTCAGATGAGGATATGGCATAGGGAGTGTATGTGAGAAAGAACACTGCAGTGATCGTGAGCAATGTAAACATCAATGTCATAAACAGAGAAGACTTTTCTACGACGGCGTAATAACCTTTGTAGATAAGAACAGCCAATGAAAATGCAATGACGAAAACCCAAAGGATAATAGGTATATCAGGCATCAGCATATTCAAGACAATCGCCGTGCTGCCGATCATGCCTCCAAGCTGTATGTTTTTCAACAAGATCAGGAAGAAGACCATCCATACAGTCCATCGCGCCCTTCCAAACATCGGACCCTGAAGCTTGTTGAATGCTTTCATTGCGGTCTGCCCGGTGAGAATGGTATACTTACCGAATTCAAGTTGAACTGCGACCTTTGCAAGGCAACTGACGATGATGACCCAAAAAGCCACAAAACCGGCTCTTGCGCCCAAAGTCGTAGTGGCTATCAATTCACCGGAGCCAACGATAGAAGCAGAAAGAATGAAGCCTGGGCCAAGAAACCTCAGCCTTTGCATAAATGTTTTAGGTGGCTCCTTTATGGTGCTCTCCTGGACGACATAGTTGTCGCGTTGTAACTGTCTTTCCATTAGGACTTTTGCAGGGCTTGTAGTGAGTTCATGAACATCGACCATTGAGGTGAGAACGCCTTTTGCCAGGGCAATCATGCAGAATCAAAAGTCGCATTAATCACAAGGTGCGTGAAAAAATGCTAAAAACGCACTTTTTGCCTCACTTTCGGGAGCTACCACACGGAGGGTATTTTTCGGTTTTGTTTAGAATTTTTCTAAACAGCTATTTTAGAATAAGTCTAAATAAATATCTTTGCACCACCTTAAATTCTCAATCATGACGCTTACATACGTTCGAAAAGCTATGATGATGCTAATGGTAATTGCCCTGGCATCCTGTAATGAAGACGAAGTATCCCACCTTAGACCAAGTATTGATTACTCACTGGCAACGGCCGAAACTCCATACTCCGAACTCTTTGTAGATAGCGACGGATCTTCGACAGTAGTCCTGATTGAGGGCAACTCGCGTCATAAGATGTTTCAGGCGTTGAATTATTATTCATCATCTTCTGTGTCGGCAAAAACGCACATCGATGCGGCCAAACTGAAGAGCATGTTCTCAAATTCTGGAAATCCATTTTCCGATATCTCAACTTCTACAATCTCTGTGGTTGGTGCTGAGCTAAATGCTTCGGATGTTCAGATTAAAGATGCTGTGGCGTCGTCAAAGTCGGCAGGTGAGGCCGATGCTGTTAGGGCAAAAATCGAAAGCCTATTCGACCAAATTGATGCAGCAAGTAATTCAGTAAACGCTACCGCTTCGAAGGGTGTAGCTGGTAAATTGGGTAATTATCTGGTGGATGCGAAAGGCATTGAGATCGCTCAAATTATCCAAAAGTCACTCATTGGTGCACTCGAACTTGACTATATAGGCAATGTTTTACTTGACAAAGGACTTACTGCGGACAATCACAAAGTCGTTGGTGACAATAACTATACACAGCTCGAACACAACTGGGACGAAGCGTACGGTTTACTAACACTCAATCCGATTTACCTCGCTGGTTCAACAAATGATGTAAGAGGAACTACAGAATTTGGCGCCGGGTCTTATATATGGGAATACAACAAAGCAAATTATGCTAACATCTACCCTGCATTCCTGAAAGGAAGGGTGGCGATTGTGAACAATGACAAGGCTGAATACCAGGCGCAAGCATTATTTATAAGGACAGAGTTTGAAAAAGCCCTTGCCGGAGCCGCTCTTGGATACCTTGAGAAGTGGAAAACGGGCGCAGATGATGCAGCGCGTGCACATGCTGTCGGCGAAGGGTTAGGGTTCATTTACTCCCTGCGTTTCGCAACCGTTCATGGCGGGGATGCAGCTTTTTCAGACGGTATTCTTACCAACCTCATTGACTCGCCGAACGGTTTTTGGGATCTGACTGCAACGAAGGTAAATACGGCAGCTGACGCTATAAAGGCTAAATTCGGACTATAAAATATCAAACCGTTACTTTGCAATGGATTGATAGCCAATAATGGGCTGTCAATCCATTACTTATTAAAAGAAGGTACTATGAAGTTAAGGACGCTTGTGTTTGGTGCAGTCATTGCCGGTGTTTGGGGATGCAGTGGGAGCGGAGGCGATCCATCACCCGCAGACAATAGCAAGGACAGGCAAGAGATTCTCACGCACTGGGCGGACAACATTATCATTCCTTCCTATGAGAACTTCAAAGTGAAATTTGATGTCATGTTGTCTAAGTCCGAAGAATTCACGGACTCACCAACAAATGAGTCGCTTGTAGCTTTTCGATCTGCCTGGTTGGACGCATATGCTGAATGGCAAAAAGTTGAGTTATTTGAATTCGGTCCTGCCGACCGCTATACGCTTAGGAATTTTTTCAATATCTATCCTGCTGATGTAGCAGGCATAGCGGTGAACATTGCTGACCCGATAGCAAACCTTGAGCTGCCAAACAGCTATGCACGACAAGGGTTTCCCGCGCTTGATTATCTCATCAACGGAGTATCAACAGATGATGCGGCAATCGTCGCATACTACACAACAGGTGACGATGCTGCCGAAAGAATCACATACTTGAAAAAGCTTGTGGATCGGAT
>DATHIE010000047.1:0-3210 GCA_035316905.1 Chryseolinea sp.
GCAACACACCCACACCCTCGCTCTAACTACTTACTACTTACTACTTACCACTTACTACTTACCACTTACTACTAACTACTAACTCCTCCTCTTCGATTGCGCCTTCCTTATCCTGCTCAGCGTCTCCGGTGTGATTCCTAAATAGGATGCCAGCATATGCTGAGGTACCCGTTGTGCGATAGTTGGATATGTCGCGAGAAAATCATTATAGCGTTCCTCAGCCGTTGACGTGAGAGAATGAACGATCCGGTTATCTTTCGCAGCCGTGCGCTTTTGCATTCCCTTTTGGAAGGATTCCGCGTAACCGGGAATCTTCTGCAACATGGTCACATGACCCTGCATATCTGTGGTTAACAACTCTGAGTCTTCAATAGCGTCAATAAAATAGGTTGCAAGCGCATCTTTGTTCATACCATCCTTGTCACTGATCCACCAGCTTTCAGGCGCAAATTGGATGACGTGCTCTTTTCCCTTATTGTCGATAACGTAACTCCGCAAAAATCCTTTGCATACGAAGGCACCAAGTCTGGCAACTTCTCCTTGTCGTTGAAGAAATTCTCCTTTTTTAATGGTCTTGGGAGAAACCGCAAGGCGGATTACAGACTTGTCTGGTTCAGTTAATTTGAAGTTTCTTTCGAAGTATGCGAAAAGCGGTTCGTACATATCAAATTTGATGGCCTTAAGGCAATTTATCGAAAATTCCAGTTGATCACCTGAATGGCCCACCAGACATAATTTCAGCCCACTTACTAAGTTTCGGGCAGACTCCGCCCGGCAGCCTTTAAATTTGCATTTAGCATAAGAGTGTGGTAAATATCTTGAGCTTACATGCTACTGGCGATTGAAGCCCAATTTGATTGGAAGTTTGAATGAGCAAGCTAATACTAGTAATAACAATTGCATTTTCTGTAACGCCATTGGTCGCACAGCACGCCTTTAAGGCAATTGTAAAGGAAAGCGAAACCCGCGAGCCGCTCGTGGGTGTCACGGTTGTACTAAAGGGTTCCACGGTCGGGTCAATGACAGATTCCAGCGGGTCCGTTGAATTAACAGGACTCACTGAAGGACAACATATTGTTGAATTTAGTTATGTCGGCTATAAAACAAGGGTTGAGACAATCTCATTTCCACGCACCACTGAAGTAATGGAGATCTTACTGGAACCTTCGTCGGAGGAGATGGATGAAGTTGTGATTACAGCGACACGATCAAGCAGGATAATTGCAGACATCCCGACCAGAGTTGAAGCGATCTCCGGTGAAGAGTTGGAGGAAAAAGGAAATATGAAACCCGGCGACATCCGGATGATGTTAAACGAAAGTACAGGTATACAGACTCAACAGACATCAGCTACTTCTTACAACTCAAGTATTCGCATTCAGGGGCTTGATGGCAAGTACACTCAAATTTTGCGGGATGGGATGCCGTTGTACGCGGGATTCTCAGGAGGCTTGAGCTTGCTGCAAGTTGCGCCGCTTGACCTGAGACAGGTTGAGGTAATTAAGGGTGCATCGTCTACACTTTACGGTGGAGGAGCGATCGCAGGTTTGGTTAACCTTGTTTCAAAAGTTCCTTCGGAGGAAGGCGAGCTTAGCTTCATGCTAAATGGAACATCGGCATTGGGTCTTGATGCAAGCGGGTTTTACGGAAAAAGAACTGGCAAGATTGGCACCACGATTTTTGCATCTTACAATTATGGTAGTCCCTATGATCCGGCTGACATCGGTCTAACTGCCATTCCAAAATTCAGGCGGTACACCGTCAATCCGAAAATATTCTTTTATGTGAACGAACGCACTACACTTTCGGCGGGCGTGAATGTAACACGTGAAGAGCGTCTCGGCGGTGACATGGTGTATGTCAGATCTGGCGGCGCCAATCTCTACTTTGAAGAAAATCGCACCAATCGTTTTAGCACTCAACTCGAATTAGATCGTCGCCTGGATGAAAAATCACGACTAAATTTCAAGAATAGCATCAGCTATTATGATAGAAGCATTGAAATACCTGACTATGAATTTTCCGGTGTGCAGTCATCGTCTTTCAGCGAACTCTCGTACAATCGAAAAAACAAAGGCCTCGAATGGGTTTTTGGATTGAATTTATGGACAGATAATTTTGAGCAGGAGCATGCAAGTCCATCTGAATCGCTTAACTATGATTTCATCACAGTAGGAGCATTTGTTCAGAACACATGGAATGCCTCGGAAAAATTCGTTTTAGAGTCTGGTCTCCGGGGGGACTATCAGAATAAGTATGGCTACTTTGCTCTGCCGCGCATATCTGCGATGTTCAGGATAAATTCGAAATTCACCACCAGGATAGGCGGCGGACTGGGATATAAAAGTCCAACAGCATTTACTGAAGATGCCGAGAAAATTCAATTCAGGAATGTTCTGCCCATCGACACCGACATTACCGACGCGGAAAAATCGATTGGGGGAAATTTGGACGTCAACTATAAAACTTCACTTTCTGAAAATTCGACCTTCAGCATTAATGCCCTTTTGTTCTATACGCAGGTTGAAGACCCCTTGGTATTAAACAACATGGGCGACGGATTTTACCAATATCAACAGCCTTCGGGATATATTGATACAAAGGGCCTTGAAACAAATGTTAAAGTCACGTATAACGATTTCAAACTTTTCATTGGATACACATTCGCCGATGTCAATCAACACTACAATGAATCTGCTACCGCTTTTCCTCTGGTTGCAAAACATAGACTGAATAATGTGTTGATGTATGAGATTGAGGAAAAATTAAAAATTGGATTGGAAGCCTACTATTTTAGTCCGCAAAAGTTAAATGACGGTGCGTTGGGGAAACAGTATTGGATCTGTGGTCTTATGGCCGAAAGAATGTGGGAGTATTTTTCGCTGTTCATAAACTTCGAAAATTTTCTCGATACAAGGCAAACACGGTTCGACACTATTTACACCGGAAGTATAACAAATCCGGTATTTCGCGACATCTACGCTCCTGTTGATGGTTTTGTTGTGAATGGTGGAGTGAAGATCAGATTGTGATAGTCACTTGGTATAGAATTTCCAGCTGCTTTTAAAATCTTTCGTCAAAGGTTGATTCGTGAGAATAGCTCTTACCATTTCGACGGGCATGCCGTTTTCCTGCATCACGGCATCATGGTACTGCTTGTACGTCATTTTACCACTGTCAACGAGCTCTTTTTTCAGTGCATAAAACTGA
>DATHIE010000048.1:0-13622 GCA_035316905.1 Chryseolinea sp.
GATCGACTAGCTCGCCGTAATTTTTTTTATTCAGGCTAATAGCCAGAGCGTTGATCGTAAAATCCCTTCTGCGCTGATCGTCTTCCAAAGTCCCGTCCTCCACGATGGGTTTTCGTGAATCGCTGCGATATGACTCCTTGCGGGCACCGACAAATTCAAGCTCTAAATCATTGAATCGTATCTGAGCGGTTCCAAAGTTTTTAAATACAGAAACGTTCACGTTTGGGCCCAGTGCCTTAGCGACTTGTTCGGCGAGTTGTATTCCACTGCCTACACACACAAAGTCAATGTCTTTTGAAGGGCGTTTCAACAATATATCACGTGTATACCCGCCCACCACGTAGGCCTCCCGGTTCAGTTGGTCAGCAGTGTCACCTACGATTTTGAATATCGGATGGGTCAGCGATTGCGATAAGTCCATTTCAAAAAATATTACCGCACAAAGTTAACCCATTCTGATAATTGGTTATGGCTAATTGACAGGACATTGTTGCCTTGCTTGGGAAATTGGAAATTGGACATTGAAGGTCGGGAACAAAAGAATGGACTGCAATCAGATCGCAAATTTCCAGTTCGGTAAATAGGTTTGCTGAATATCGAACGCCCAATGTCCAATTTCCAATGTCGAGAGTAACAGCGCTTTAACTTAACCAAATTACATTGACTGCAACCCTAATTCCAGAAGCCTTCTTTGCTGTTGAATGTTGGACAAGGGATCAAACGATACTTCTTTTTGATATCCTTCTGCGTGGACTTTGTATTGAATTCGTATATGACAGATACCTCATGAGAACCGCCGGACGAGGTCTGAAGTTCTGAGATAGTGAAATCATAACTGTAACCGATAGTCAACTGCTTGAAATAAAGGCCCAGATATAATATAAGTGCGTCCTGGTACACGCTATTGATCACAGTTTTTGTGAAGGGCTTACCGCGATACCATACCCCTACCGATATTGGATCTATATGGTAATTTAATCCGAGATCCAACTGCGTGAATCGGTTTCCCTGCATTCGATAAATAAACGACGGCGTAAGGTAAGATACCTTTGCCCTCGTTCTCAAACTTCCGCCAAGGCTCAGTCTAACTCCACCGTGCACAGCCGTCTTCATTCCAAGCCGGCTTGTTTCATTCAGGACAGAAAGATTTGGCTGATTCATATGCATGAATGAAGCGCCGACCCAAATACTCTTCGAATAAATAAGAAAACCCGAACCAAAATCAAAATAGCTTTGACGCCCCAACTTGTTGAGTTCGGGATCCAGTGAAAGACCATCATACTCAAGTCCATCTCCCATCACCAATTTTGTGCGGTCTAATCCATTTGTGCCATATCCAAACGATAGTCCTGGAGAAAATACGATCTTCTCTGTAAGCTTAACCTTATAAGAATACAGTAGGCTTGCAGTTGTAGTGCGCCAGCCAGCAGATCCCATCTTATCCGTTGTGAAGAGAAAACCAAAACCACTGCGCAGTTCATTCACAAAAATATCATATGAAGCTGCATAGGTTGCAAATGCTTGAGGAAGGCCAGGCCACTGAATACGATGATTGAATACCAATCTCTGCTGAGGAGTGATGCCCGCAAAGCCTGGATTGACATAGAGAGGTGACTGATAATATTGCGAGAATTGTGGATCCTGACCCCACAGCGTGCTCGACGCTGCGATCAAAATCAGTAGTGGTAAAATTTTCTTCATCCTCAGTCCATTTAAAAAGTTAAGGCCGTCATCGAATTAAAGTTACATCCCCCACTTTCGTGGTCCGCTGGCCGTCTGAGAGCCGCAATACCAATTTATACACATATACTCCGGCTGGCATGAGCCTTCCATGGCGATCATATCCGTCCCAACCTATGTTCCTATCCTTGCTTTGAAAGATCAAATTACCCCATCGATCGAATATGTCCATCTCGAACTCTTCAACTCCACGGGCGATCGGCAAGAATACATCGTTAAATGTACCACTTCCTGGTACTCCACCAGTGGTACCACTTAAGCCAGGGGTAAATGCATTTGGTAACTTTATGAACCCTCCATCCATTGCATCTAACACGTGACGCACTGTATCGTAACAAGTGATATTTACATCTGGAGTATTAGGGTCACCATCAACATCCTTGAGACCGTAGTCAAATCCGGCTACTAAAGTAATGTTGTATTTGCCTTCGAGTTTGTAAAGGTGTGTTGGATTTACTTGCGTTGATGTGCTTCCATCGTCAAAGTCCCAGAAATAGGAGTTTGCGCGCTGCGATTGATTAAAAGTCTGGAGCTCGGTATCCGGCACGTAAAGCGGATTTGGCCTCATCTCAAAGAGTGCAGTAGGTACGTCGAACACTTCAATCCCTTTTATATTCGCGAGAGCCGTTTGGCCAGTTGCGTAAAAGCTCGCCGTGAGATATATGTCGTAAACACCGGGGCTGTGTATGCTGAAAACAGGATTTCTCAGCGTGGAAGTTGTGACAAGCCCGCCCTGGTCGTACACTTCCCACAGGAACGTGTCTGCACCGGGAGAAAGGTTTTCAACAACAAGATCAACGGGGAAGCACGATGCATGAGGTGTCACTCTGAAATCGGCTCCCAGCATCGGCAACTCTATGTTGATTTTTTTAGTTGCAGCGCTTTGACAGGTTTTATTATCTATGTCGCGGGCTTCGATGTTAATAGCCTTAAGCGTTACATCTTTTATCCCTGCAGAGAAATAATCCACCGTGAAGGGAGCGATCCCTGTTCCATTTGGTGGATCGGCTCTCACATCACCAAAGTCCCATGTATACTCGAATGCTGTATCATCAAGAGGGAGCGAATTATTAGTAAAGGTGACCGTCGACACGCCACCGGCGAAAGGCGTCGGTGGATCGGGGTTGCTTAGAATCCCTGCTGCGATCCCACGATAAACTTTTACTTCCGTGCGGAATTCATCCGTACACCCTTCGTTATTGGAGGCCTCATACACTACCTCGTACATGATAGGGTTGTTTGTAGTGTTGTTTATCATGGTATAAGTGATATCCGGCACTGGGCCTGAGCGTATATCCTGCTGGTTGGTTGTTCCAACCACCTGATAATACCACTTACCAACATCCACACCTTTTGACTGGTCGGCAAAGCGTATGCTTTCGCCACTGCACAATATCGGATCACCGGGCAATATGTTCAGTACGATTGTAGGAAATACCTTGATCGGATGCGTTGCAGTCTTAGGCGTGCAAAGCGCGTTTTCAGCTTGCAGACGAACCGGATAAATCGTCTCGCTCTCAGTTGATCCTGAAGTGAACACGTGTGTAATGGTGTTTAAGCCAAGTGGCACGCCCCCTGGATTGATAACGTCTTGTTGTCCATCAGACCAGATCCAGGTGTATTTGACACCTACTTCTGCAACCCACTGGAACGTGAAGGTTCCACCCGAACATTGCTCGGTCGGAGCAAGCACGGTGAAATCAGGATTGATCTTAATTACATCCACGACTACTGACTGAGGAACGTTTTGAGCCAAACATCCATTGAGGTCCTTCACTCTAAGCAGGGTATACGTAGTAGGATCCTGGAAATTACTAACCGGGATAGCAGTATTTTCTGTACCAATAAGATTCAGGAACGTTGTAGTTCCTGCTGAATAATCGTACTCAATCGGAGCAGTCCCGGCGCTAATGCCTAGCAGAAGCGTAAACGCCTCACCTTGACAGACCTCAGAAGGAGCATTGAATGATGCCACCGGCAAAGGATTAATGGTCACTTGAACGATGTTGTTTTTTCCAAGAAGCTCGCAGGCAATACCAGTACGAGCAGAAACGCTTTCAACCAGCCTTCTGAAATAGGTAGTCTGAGCCAACACACCGGGATCAAAAGTCACAGCGGTTGCGCCTGGAATATCGATCCACTCTGCGTCATTCATGGACCCTGTCAATGACTGTTGCCATTGATACTCATAATTTCCAACGCCACCAAATGCCGGAACAAGCTGCTGGATTTCAGTCGGATTGTCTCCCACGCAAAGCGATTGGTTAATACCCACGAATCCTGGACTGAATGGCGGCGGATTGACGATGATAGCTGATGCAGGCAATGAAGGACATCCTTTTGCATCTACTACGACCGCTGTATAGTTGCCGAAGCCAAGGTTCAAAAACGTCGAAGCGTTCGTGGTCGTATTGTCAGTGTAAGGGTTACCTGGATCACTCGCTTTAGTCAGCGTTACAGTATAATCCGGCGGCGTATTTCCTCCCGAGAATGTTATGTCGACTTGACCATCGTTCGCATCGCGGCAGCTAAGGTTAAATCCATTGGCATCAGTTGCAACGGTCAGGCTGTTGATCTCAACTTGTGTGGGCTGAATCAGGTCGATTGGATTCGAGTCAACTTTACAATTATTTAAGTCGGTGACGCGGACGTTATATGTTCCAGCCCCAAGGTTGTCAAAAATACCATCGCCATAAGGGTCAGTGGTATTTGTTTGCAATAACAAATATGAAGTGTAAGTGCCCGTACCTCCGGTTGCTAATGTGCTTATGATCCCATCGCTGCCAAGGAAGCAGCTAATCTCCTGATCAATATTTAAAGTAGCGCTCACTGGCGTTGGTTCAATAAGATCTATCGCCTCCGAAACAGTGCATCCTTTTATGTCCTGAACCTCAACAGTATGCGGGCCCGCCGCAAGCGAGCTAAAGGTGTATGTGATAACACCTGCATTGATAAATGGCCCGCCATCGATACGATAGGAATAGGCTGGCGTTCCTGTGGCCACATCAATTCTTATTTCTCCAGAGTTGTCGGCGTTACAACGCAGGTTAAATCCATTAAAATCACTTAGCGTACTAGTTATTGATATTCCAGGGTTAACAGTGTATTGCACAGGTACAACCAGCTTGCAGGTTGTTGGCAAGTATTCAACTTCAACGAAGACAGGTACGGCATCTGTCATAACGAACGCAGTCAGATTAGCGGGAGGAATCACCGTTGCAGGACCTAGTCTCGGATCGGTTTGATACCAAATTATCTGTGTATTCGGGTCCCCTGCATCAGGTGTAATGATCGGTTCCAATATCGCCAAGTCGGCTGTATATGTGTTACCGCCCGGTGCGTCAGAACAAACACTAAGATTCTGTGCATTTGCTACGGGTGATTTTAGTATAGTAACCACAAAAGTCTGAATCGGATTCACGCAACCACCTGGACCTTCTTAAGTAGGTGGGTTCTTTCCGGTTACTTCAAAGGTGACCGTTCCATCCACCGTAAGCGATGTGTTGGTAATGCTCATGCCTGCAATATTGCCGAGACCCGCAGCTGAAGTGTTGATGGTCACCCAGGGATCGTACGATTTCACCATCCATAAGAAATCTGCGTCTGCATTGTTTGGTGAAGTGAACGAAACGTTGAGGAGATCTCCATTACATATCGGTGCAACAACCACTGGATCCACATCTGTACGTGGATAAATCGTAACATCGATTGTGGTCGCGGGAATTCCAGCGCATCCCAGCAGCGTGCTATAAGGCAGGACTCTATACTTTACTACCTGATTCGATCCTGTTGTATTTACCCAGGCATTGTTGAAGAGAATATTGTCCAAGTAAAGCGTAGCGCTGTCCGCGGCAGGGATATTTGCAGCGACGAGCGGAGTCACCCCCGGAGGAACGGTTATCTTACTTATTAAAAAGCGATCCGCTGGGAATGTATTCGCAGCAGATATTAAAACAATTCCGGTTTGTTCCTCGCTACAGATGCTTCGGCTCAGGCCCGGGCTTAGCTGTGGCTCGGGATCTACTATTACTGTAATAACCTGAGGGGTACCCGCGCATTCTTTTGTCGTGATGGCATCGACGCTTATGGGGGTAACTGTATAATTAACAGAAAGTGGTACTGCAGTCAAGTTCTCAAAAACGTGCCCCTGAATTGCATTGGCTGCAACACCAGTTACAGGGAACGGGGGTCCTGATGGCGGTGTAACGAAGTTGAGACCGGCAGTGGTGATAACGGAAGTAATATCGTATTTGTCAATTGTAACCGGACTGCTTGCATGCTCCATAAAGATGACGCCTGTTGGCGAGTCGCTACATACATTTACATCGCTATCGAGAATAATCGGCTTGGGATTTACTTTCACCCAATACTGCGTGGTGTCGCTTACACAAATGCTGTTCACTTCCCGAACGGTAATAAATATTGGCTCATCGATGAAATTTACCAGGATCTGATCCGTGCCTTGTCCCAGGCTCACAAACGCGCCGCCTTCAAGGCGATCGGATTGTTTCCTTATTTCCCAGTTATAGTTCGACGTCGGAAAGTTTGTAGGATTTACTTCGTATGAAACACCTTCGTCATTTTCACAAACCACGTCATCTCCGACAATTATCGGAGCAATAGGTTGTGGACTAACGGTGATCGGCAATTGAATTACTGGAGAAGAACATCCATTAAGTTCTACCCTAACGCTAATGTTCTCAGGATTAGGTACCGGAATATTTGGAAACTGAAGAAGTACGAAAAAATCATCTTGTGTTCCTCCTCCAAATACCTTGAACTTGGTGGGCCCGGTAGGAATATTCCAATAGTACTTCGCCCCGGTCGTTGCGGCAACCTGATAAGTTTCCACCGGAAGCTCGTCGGGCGGAGTTGAGGGATCTCCTAAACAAACCTGGCTTCGTCCAAGTATCACGTTATTGGTTGGAAGAGGATTGACAGCGAGATTGAGCACTGCAATATCGAAACAACCAGGGCCGCTGCTATACGTGACTCTTGCATAGACAAGTTGTCCAGGTCCTACAATATTAAAAGGAAGTGTAATATTGCTGCCAGGAAGGTTAGCGACGGCGTCAGCCATGCTGCTGAACCAAGTTACTGTGTTGCTGACGTCAGTAACAGCATCTTTATAAGTAATGTCGTTTATAAGGTCAATGTTTGATGCAGTATTTGAACCTGGTGCGTCTTCGCATATCGCGACAGTCGCGTCCACTGCCGTAGGCAATGGACGGACATTGATCGTAACTATCGCATCGCTGGTACATCCGCTTGATATTTGTGTTATCCTGGCAACATAAACTTTTCCATCTGGAACGTTCAGGAATGTGATCGTTGGATCCGCAACAGGAACTCCAAGTGGTGGTGGAGCATTCTGATACCATTGAATAGTCCTGTCAGCTGCCACAATAGAGGTCACAGAATTCTCATAGTCCGCAAGTCTTACGCTTGTCGTTAACGGTGCCCCGGCTGGCGGCGATTCACATAGCAACAAATTGAGGTTAGTTGCGTTGGGAGCAACGACGCGATTGACTTGTACGTCGATGAAGTTAGTACAGTTATTTCCGCCAGCGCTGGTAAGAGTCCATCGAAGTGTAACGGAGCTCGGAGCCGCAGGAAGATTCCTTGCAAAAGTCAGGGGATCGGTCGGGTCATCGAATGTGATACCTCCAGGGCCGGTCCATAGTCCTGTGGCGGCGAATGGTATGGGTGACTCAGCATCCAGTTGAATAAAGTTTTCGCAAATGCTTCGCGGAGTTGTAGCTACCGGTACTGGTATACGATCGACATTGATCACTATTTCTTGTTCAGCATCAGCACAGGCACTCGTTGCAGAAGGAGCGGCTACAAGTTTTACTCGAATAGGAGTCCCATTGCTATAATCTGTCAGCGACGAGGTATATGTTGCTGTGACCGCATTACCGGCAACGGTGCTTGCACTTATTGTGCCAGTGCCATCGACATTCACCCAGGATCCTGTTACTGCGCCGCCGCCAAATGTACCGCCCAACGGAATTGCAGTACCAGCCGAGGCAAGACAAACACCGTTAATATCTATAGCTGTTGCGGTCGGGGCTTGATTGAATATAACGTCGATGTCATCAGAATCAGTAGGGCAGCCACCACTTGTAACGGTCCAACGAAGAGTATATGTGCCATAAACAAAACCAGGGCCGTCCAAGTTTACTGCTGTTGCTGGTGAAGTGGGATCGACAATAGTAATATTGGCGCATGTACCTGCGACGCAAGTCCAGAGTCCCGTTCCGGCTGTCAGAGCCACTGCTGCCATAGGAGCAGTTTCACCGCATACATTAACGTCAGCCATAGGCGCAATATTCGGCGACAATCCAAAGTCAATGACAACATCGTCCACAAACGTACAAGCACCACTTACCACCGTCCAACGCATAGTATAGGCGCCCGTATTGCCCGCGGTGATTGAAATAGGTGAGAATCGGTTGCCAGGGGTAAATGACGGGCTGGGTTTTCCAGCGGGAACGCTGCCTTGATACGTCCATGTTCCAGCGCCCGGCGCTGGGTCACTACCAGCAAGGGCGGTCGCTAATACATTACAAAGCAATTGATCGGGCCCGGCGCTGACGACAATTCCAGGGTTTGGCGACACAAATACAATTTCAGTAGTGCTAAAAACATCTGGACAACTTCCATTACCAACCCGTGCCCTGAAGGCGTAGGTCGTTCCAGCACCGCCTGCAGGAAGTACTCCCGGCGTGATTGTATTACCGGAAGCAGGACCACCATAGTTATTGAAAGCGCCAAAGTTAATGCTTACTTCCCATTGTTCGATTGTTCCGCGATGGCCAGACAAAGTAATTGGACCCACCGAAGTACCTTCGCAGACATCCGGAAAGTCATCCAAGGTTCCCCCGATCGCGGTGTTCCATATCCTTACGGTAAAATTTCGGTTGACACCACAATTAGGTGCCGTCGTATATCGCCTAGTAACCGAAATAGTCCTGTCAACAAAAAGTTCTCCTGGAGCAAATGTCACACTGGGAGTAAATTCTCCGGTTGTTGCTGTGGAACCCGTCACAGGGACGTCAGCAACGGGGTTGAAAGTATATTGAGTTGCGCCGCCTATGGTCGTCGTTGCAGGATTCGGCATTACAATGGTGAAAGCAGTATTATTACAAATTTCAGTCGGCGGTGGCGTTGTGGGAACCGGGACGGTTAACGCCTCCCTTATAGTACTTGTGATTTGAACTTTTTGGCTTTCGCAACTCAACACATTCGCCTGAATCGGCGGCGTATAGCTCACCCAAACTTTGTATGCCCCAGCCGTTGTATTATTTACATAGCCCGGGACTGAATTAATATTCAGCGTTGTTGACGCTCCGGATGTGATCAGCGTTCCTGGAGTGTCAGGACTTCCTGTTACGTTTCTATACCAGTTGACAGTAGCTCCTCCGGGAACGCCAGTTGCTGAAAAGGGAGACGGCGTCGTCCCGTTACAAACTGTTTGGTTAGATACCGTCGGCGCTGGGGGCTGGCCTACGACCTCTATCCTCGCTACCTCAGTAACAGGCATCTGTGTCGGAAACGGATTACAGGTATTCCAGTAATTCATTGTGATCTCGAAGAAATCACCGATCTGGGCAGTCGCGGGGACTGTGATTATTTGTGTAGTCGCAGTTGGGAACCCCGACGTCAGCGTCGGTTCTGCTGAAGGACCGTCCACGGCGCCATTGAAGGGGAATACCCGTGGTGCTCCGCCAATTTGGACCGTGCCGTTAACCGCCAGGGACGTTCCATAAATGAATTGTCTCCATCTGGACTTGTTATTAGGACCTAAAATCAAATCCGGCGGTACACAATTAAGTGTCGATCGATCGGTAAAGGTTACATTAGTTGCTACTCCAGCGCAGACGTAATAAGTGTTTACTCCGGTGATGGTTTCGACCAAGTTCAATATGCCAGTATTCTCGTCGTCGGTATTCCACCGAACAAACCTCGGTGGAGTACCAAGGGTGGCTGCACACGTCGCTCCATTCCATCTCAATCTTACATCTGGAATATATTCGCACTTCACTTGTGCTCCGTTAGGTGGAAATGTGTGAGTTACGGAAGCGAAGTACCGGTTAGCTGCTATTTTTACACCATTGACAACCTGAAGAACTGAGCCGTCGTCCCAATTAATTTCAAACTGAACCGTGCCACCTTCATCAATGTTACTGATGTCAATCTCCATCAGCGCAGGCTGGATGGGATTGTTCGCACAAACTGTTCCGTTGTCGCGGTTGGCAATCGATCCATTGAAGATACCGGTGCCATCCGCGCCGTCACAACCTTGCGCAAGAACCTGAGAAGGAAATAGAATACAGGAAACTACGAATAGAGAAAACCCAAAAAATATTGTACGTAAAAATGTAAGCATGCACCAAGGCGATTTTTAAAACCACGAATATCAGACGCAGAATCCAACAAAACTTTTAGCCTCAGCCCACCATAGACCTATCTGTATCCGCAAAAAAAATTATAAGTAACCCTCCGGTAAAGGTCGGAAAACCCTAAAGTAAGGCTAAATCTACTATTCCTTTGCTGGATTGGCAATACGGCAGATGAATGACCTGAACAATCTCCAAACTCTACCTTCCAGCTGACAAGATGAAGATCGAAAATTGAATTTATTCGTGGTGAGTTCTCCAATCCACCACAATCGAATGATCCGTAGTCGCAGTGGGCGAGTGGCCACACCGTAGAGGCAGTCAAACCTCGTCTTTTAAAATGACACGAATAAAAGCCCCGAACTTTAAACTTCAAGCCTTGAACTTTAAATCCAGAACCCTACCTTTGCCCCCGATTTTATCCAGGGCTGCCTTAATTTTAATATGTCTACAAAGTATATTTTCGTGACCGGTGGAGTGACTTCATCGTTGGGGAAGGGTATTATTGCAGCCTCGCTGGCGCAACTGCTTCAGGCTCGTGGCTTTAAAGTTACGATACAGAAGTTCGACCCTTACCTTAACATAGATCCCGGCACGCTTAACCCGTATGAACACGGCGAATGTTATGTGACGGAAGACGGGGCAGAAACCGACCTCGATTTGGGCCATTACGAGCGCTTCCTGAACATTCGCACGTCACAGGCAAATAATGTCACCACGGGAAGGATCTATAATAATGTCATAACCAAGGAAAGAAAAGGCGAATATATGGGGAAAACGGTCCAGGTTATCCCGCATATCACAGATGAAATCAAGCGTAACATCTTCCTGCTCGGAGAAACCGGAGAATACGACTTCATTATAACCGAGATTGGTGGATGTGTGGGTGATATCGAGTCCCTTCCTTTTATTGAAACCGTAAGGCAGGTAAAGTGGGAACTTCCTCCGAGCAGCTCTATGGTCATTCACCTGACGCTGATCCCCTATTTGAAGGCTGCCAAAGAACTAAAAACAAAACCCACGCAGCACTCTGTTAAAGAGTTGCTGGAAGCTGGTATCCAACCCGACATCTTAGTTTGCCGGACCGAAATGCCACTTCCGATAGATATTCGAAAAAAACTTGCATTATTCTGCAATGTTCACCTCAATTCTGTAATTGAAGCTATGGATGCGGAGACTATTTATGATGTTCCCATCCTTATGAGAAAAGAAAAACTGGATGAACGAGTACTCGCTAAACTGAAAGTTCAGTCGAAGGAAGAACCTCATCTTGAAAATTGGAAGAATTTCCTTGGGAAGTTGAAAAATCCCGTCAATGAAGTCAATATCGCTTTGGTGGGTAAATACGTGTCATTACCTGACGCTTACAAATCCATCGCGGAAGCGTTCGTACACGCAGGAACGGAGCACGATTGTAAAGTGAATGTCAGATGGATCTCCTCGGAAGAGGTGACCAGGGAATCCGTGAGCGCGATTCTTGCTAACACGGACGGAGTGCTTGTCGCACCTGGTTTTGGAGAACGCGGACTCGAAGGTAAGATCGAGACTATTCGATTCGTGCGGGAGAATAAAATTCCATTCTTCGGCATTTGCCTAGGAATGCAATGTGCAGTCGTTGAATTCGCAAGAAATGTTCTCGGTCTGGAAGCAAGCTCAACGGAGCTGAATCCAAAGACCAAAAATCCGGTTATAGACATGATGGAAGAACAGAAGAGGATCACGAACAAGGGAGGAACGATGCGCCTGGGAGCGTACTATTGTAAACTGAAAAAAGGAAGCAAGACTTATCTTGCTTACGGAGAGAGCTTGATTCATGAAAGGCATCGTCACCGCTATGAATTCAACAACAAATACCTTGATCAAATGGAACATGCCGGACTGAAAGCCGTCGGCATTAACCCTGAATCGAACCTTGTTGAAGTCGTGGAGTTGAAAGACCATCCCTGGTACGTAGGTGTTCAATATCACCCTGAATTGAAAAGCACTGTACTTAATCCGCACCCCCTATTCGTCAAGTTTGTAGAAGCAGCTTTGGATCATAAGAAGTCGAGGATAAACAATTAGTAATTAAGTAATGGATCGTAACTCAGCAATAGGCCTAACACTCATAGCCGTTTTATTATTAGGATATTTTTATTGGTTTTCTCCTACGCCAGACCCGGCAGCGCAGAAACCTGTAACTCAATCCCAGGAAGTTCTACCGAAGGATACTGCTCCAGCTCCGGCAACTATTGCAGACGATAGTACACTCGCGGCAACATACGGATCATTGTCATCAGTTTTTAAGGGCGAAGAATCTCTAAAACAGATCGAAACTGAAGACCTGAAGATCAGTTTCAGCAGCAAGGGAGCAATCATCAAAGAACTCGAGCTCAAAAAGTTTAAGACTTATCGTCAGCGCGAACTGAAATTGGTGACACCAACTTCAAACGCATTCAACTTATTAGCTAACATACAAGGAAAGGAAGTTGATCTTTATAGCCTTTATTATCAGGTCGATCAAAGCAAGATCGGAGATACCACCGTACTTACATATTCCATTGCGTTGGAGAATGGAGGAAAAATTTCCCATCAATACAAGATCCCAAATAAAGGTTATTCGATCGGTTATACGATTAACAGCACTGGAGCTAATATCCTGGCCGGAGATCATCTGACTTTCACATGGGTGAATATTCTAAAGCCGATCGAAAAGGATCTCACAGACAGTCGCGAGCAATCTACAATCACTTACTATTCTTCAGAAGATGGGTTTGACGAACTAAACCAACGATCTACCGACAAGGAAACTGAAATGTTCGCCACTCCACTTCGATGGGTTACTGTAAAAGAAAAGTTCTTCCTTTCATCCATCATCGCGCACAATGATTTTTCAGGCGGAGAAGTTGAAACGTCTGTCAATACAAGTGATACCAGTGTTGTTAAGCGAGCGAACGTAAAGCTATTCATTCCCACCAAACAGATAACGGACGGAAAAGCACAGTTCAAGTTCTATTTCGGACCAAATGACTATCAACAGATCGGCAAGGTCGCTGAAAACTTCGCGAAGAATGTCTATTTAGGATTTCCTCCAGTCTATTGGATAAACAAGTTTGTAATCTTTCCTGTGTTTCATTTTCTCACACAGATCATTTCGAACTATGGTCTCATCATAGTCATCCTTGTGATCCTGCTTAAACTTGTATTGTTCCCATTGTCGTACAAGTCCTACTTGAGCATGGCGAAGATGAAGGTGCTGAAACCTGAGTTAGACGAAATCAAGGAACGCGTCGGCGAAGATATGACAAAGGTGCAGCAGGAACAGATGAAGCTGTATTCTCAGGTTGGCGTAAACCCAATCAGCGGCTGCATACCTGTGTTATTGCAAATGCCGATCCTTTTTGCAATGTTCTATCTCTTCCCGGCTAGTATTGAATTGAGGCAACAACATTTCCTCTGGGCCGAAGACCTGTCTACATATGATTCTCTTATCAGGCTACC
>DATHIE010000049.1:0-2243 GCA_035316905.1 Chryseolinea sp.
ATATTCATCCACCCGGATTGGCTCCGGAGAAATTCCATTTTCGATTAACCACGCTGTGGCTTTAGCCAGGTCATCGACTTCGAAAGCAAGATGCCGGAGCCCACACGCCTCTGGGCTGGATACACGGGAAGGAGGGTTAGGGAAAGAAAAAAGCTCGATGCAATAATGGTCTCCCAATGCCAAATCAAGCTTGAACGACTTTCGTTCAGCACGGTAGTTCTCAGCCTTTACGTTGAATCCCAACACCTTCGTATAGAATCGTTTGGACGCCTCGTAGTCGGAACAAATAATTGCAACATGATGTATCGAGTTCAATGAAAGCATGTTCCAAATTATATTATTTTCACTGAAAATATGGTAACTGCGTTAGTGATACTAGGGATAATTCTCATGCTGATAGGAATAGCAGGATGTGTGCTTCCCTTGCTGCCCGGACCTCCCTTGAGCTTCCTGGCCCTGCTCATTCAGCAGCTAAATTCGCCTAACCCATTTTCAACGAAGTTCCTCCTGATATGGGGTGGTATAACGCTTGTCGTTACACTCCTTGATTATTTGATACCGGTTTATGGAACAAAAAAATTCGGCGGCAGTAAGTACGGGGTTTGGGGCTGTACCATCGGATTATTTGTCGGGCTATTCCTTGGCCCGTGGGGGATTATTATTGGGCCGTTCATTGGAGCGTTTATAGGAGAAATAATCGCGAACAACAATTCATCTACTGCACTGAAATCAGCATTCGGATCCTTTATCGGCTTCGTATTGGGAACGCTTTTGAAACTTGTAGCTTGCCTTGTGATGGGCTGGTATCTGATTCAATACGCCTACAAGCTCACTACTTCGTCTATTGGATGACAACGGTCACTTTGTTGATCTTCTTCTCTTCTAGCTTACCAGTTCTTTCTCCGCCTCCAGAGTTGTCCTTATCATCTTTTCTAACGATAAGAAAATAGGATATTGCCTTCAGCTCCTTGAAGCGGATGTAACCTTTTTCATCCGTCACACCCTCGACCGCTACATTTTTTTCTGCAGTATAATCTTCCTCTTTTTCAAACAGTTGAACAGCGGCGCCAACAACAATGTTACCAACCTCGTCACGAACCGTTACACCCAATGAGGTTTTTACAATCTGGAAAGCTGAACAAACGACCATCAATACAACAGACATTAGAATTACAGAAGACTTTTTCATATCAGTGGAAATTACATTTCAATTTGAAGTACCTACTTTTTGAAATCCATTCAAAATTTACCGTTGAAAATTTGCGGCGCTACTCGACAGACGGGGGTTGAGGCAGTTATTTAAAAAAATAAGCGAGGTATTGTGACCTCGCTTACTTCTGATTGACTTAATGACAAAGGTGCTATCTAAGCAAAACTACGCCGCCTCTTTGCTCCTGTATGCCTTTTTCAGGGCGGTATGAGCTCTTATAACGAACCACGTAGGAATAGGTACCTGGTGGCGCTTGTTGACTTGCATTGTTATTGTATCCTCCGTTCCATCTAAAATCACGTTGCGATGACGTGTAGATCATTTCTCCCCATCGATTGAAGATGAATATCTGAAACCCTTCATCGTCGATAAAGAACGTAAAGAGCTTAAAGCTTTGATTTACGAAATCGCCTCCTTGTCCCAATAGAGTACTAGTTGGCCGGAAAGCATTGGGACCCACAATTACCGGATCGCATTGAACCAGCACACTGGTCTTATCAGAGCTCGCGCAACCAAAAAAGTTGAGAAGATTTACCGAGAACAATCCTGGTTCATCAGCAATCAGCGTGGGAGTTGAAATTCCGAGCGAGATGCCGTCCTTGAACCAGTCATAACTTGAAAAGTCTCCTGGCCTCAACGTAACCTGCCTTGTATTTGGATCAGGATTGGCAGGATCTGGGCAGATGAATGCTTCTTCAGTGAGAAGTCCGGCTGTGACAGGTGAAGCAATGATATCAAGATCTGCGCTGGTCGTACACGTTGCGGCCGTAACGGTTACCGTATAAGTACCATCGCGTTCATCGGTAAGAGTCGCTGTCGTTTGACCCGTTATCACTGAGCCATCGAGTGCCCACTGGAACGCTGCCGTTCGTGTTGGTACAGCAGTTAGCGTAAATGGCGATCCAACGCACGCCAATGAAGATGTAAGCGCTACCCCCAGGAGCCCATCAACCTGAATGGTCTTGGTCTGTGAATCGCGTTGACATCCCGTTACTGTGCTCACTAACCGCACGAAGTATTGTTGACCATCGTT
>DATHIE010000050.1:0-11325 GCA_035316905.1 Chryseolinea sp.
AGGCGAATTACGTGCTCACCCTTGACATACCTGCACGACTTTTTAAAATACAGGCCTTTGAAAGAAAATGAAAAATGATATGAACAGCGGATTTCAATCCCTAAATTCGTTCACTCAGCACAGGAAGTATTATTCATGGAACACATTGTTGTGCATCGTTCGCGTCCGTCAGTCCATAAATTTCCAGTCGTTGTCCCTCAACTCGTCAATGTTTGGTCGTCTTACATTTTTAACCATTTCTGGAATTCAATTTTATACGTTCTATTGGACTTACAATATGCTGGCATAGAAACTTTGGTACGACTGTCGTCTTAACTAGACGCTCTTGTTTTTGTCGGTTCATAGTAAAAAGCCACTGCGCCACAACCAAATGTTTTTGTTTTCAAGAGTTTAAGGTCAACTCTATCGGTGATGTTTTTAAATAACGTTAAGCCACTTCCTAAAATAGTTGGTTGAACGGCAAGCTGGTATTCATCAATCACGTCAAGTTTCGTCAAGGCCACTATTAAACTTGGGCTGCCGACCAAAATGTCTTTGCCCGCTTGTTGTTTGAGTTCTAAAAGCTCTTCTTTAATGATGTCCTTCTTCAAGGTTGTGTTTTTCCAAGTAACTGTTTTCAGCGTGCTGGAAAAAACAATCTTTGAGATATTGTCTATTAATACGGCAAAATCATCCACTGGTTTGTTACCAGTAGGTTTCTTTACGACTGATGGCCAATGACTTTCCATAAGTTGATATGTTATCCTTCCGTATATAAGAGTGCCTGCATTACTTAATAGGTCATTATAATGTTGATGTGTTTCATCATCTGCGATCATTGCCGTATGGTCGCAAAACCCGTCAAGGGTCATATTGATTGCTGCAATTAGTTTTCTCATATTTTGTTTTTAATTGTGAGTGAACCTGAATATGATTTATATATGCTTTTGCAAGCAGCATGGCGTCCACGTTACCGGTTTTCTGATGTTAATCGTAATTCACTCAATACTTTGTTTCCCTCTTCAAATAGACCAAGCCAGCTTGATGAATTGTTCTCGAAGTTTTCTATTTTTTCTTGAGCAACAAAAAGGCCTTTATTTGTCAAAAAATAGAAGTTTACTTGATTTTTCGTGGGTAGCGATTGTTTGTCAGTTTTAGTAGACTTGGCCAGATAGGTTTGTGCTATTGATACGCATTGTTTCGATGCGATTTTTACATTTTCGTGCTGTCCACCTCCAATAACCGCACCGCCTGTGCTTAAATATAAGCTGGCGTCGCCTGTCAGGTACGCAACAGTCGTCGCTGTAGCACCCTCCATTTCCCAATCCATAATTACTCCAAATACAGTTGTCTGGTCCACTGGCAGTTCTAGTTTAAGTTGATCAGGAGTTAAAGAAAATGCCATATTCCTAAGCTCTTCATAGGCATTCTCTTTGCTTTGACGAACCCTTACATTTGTGCTGTCATTTTCTGTTGTGACTTTATTGACTTCTACTAATTTTCGATTTGTTAAATAGAAAGCGAATCCGACCGCTAGGACTAAGCCAATAATTAAATAGGTCATTTTCATTTATTTGGTATTTAAATGTCTTTCATTTGCTGATAACGTTTGTGCATAAGCAGTGGCGGGAAAGCGTTTCATTATCGGCATTGGTGATATTTTTCTTTCATGTGCACGTGCTCTGGAATTCAATTTACTGCAAGTGGTTTCCTATAATTCTATTTTCTAATTGTAATTCTTGTTTCGGTTCGCAGCTTATGTAACATTTGGATAAGTCGTACCGCAACCAAATTAATAATTAATCAATAAACTTGTCGGCGTGACTTACAGTTCTTTGTTAGCGGCAGTTTTATTTTCGTTTAGCAATTTGATAGTTACTCCTATTTGTCCCAAGTGATACAAGTCGTGTTGAATAATCCCTTCAATTAAATAGTGAAAATTATATTCAGTTTCAAGGAATTTGGTTTCTAAAAAAGAGTCGTCTTGATTTGTAAATAGTTCAATTAATTCTATCCGGCTGGCGTATAGGGCATTTTTTAAATTAGTCCAACCAAACATTCTTAATTCTGTGTTGTCCTTCCAGTCGTCCGGACTATTCATCAGTTCTGTCTTGCGACCTTTAAATCTGAAAACGCACTCCCTTCTCCATTGCAGCATATGAGAAATATGTTCCGCTACACTATGAATTTTAGGTATTGGTCTCGTAAACGCATCATCATCAGATAAATTATCAATCTTGTCTCTAAAGCATTGGTCAAACCATAAGGAGCCTTCTTGAATTTCATTCAATTGTCTTATGATATTGTCTATTAAAACTCGTGACATATTTGGCAGAATAGTTTAATTGTTGTGGTCACTACAAAATTGCCGCTACGGACATAATCATGACACAGTTTGCTAGGGCTTCAACACATTCCGAATACGCTGCTGCACCCATTTTTTATTTAAATGTGTATGGTTTTGAATCCCTTTAACATAGCCGGTCATGTCAACTACCAATAAGTGAGACAACTTGGAATATGCTGCAATGTCACCTTTGGGTCCGCTTCTGCCCAATCGTTCCCGGCCAAGTGCCCAGGCAGAAATCATCAGGAGCCGGTCGCGACGATGTATGAACACCACCACTTCTTCGGTAGATTGGCAAAGTCGCAGGAAGTCGGGGTCGTCTACCCTGGCATCAAGGTCCGGTGAAAAAAGGATAACTGTACGAAGTAGGGTGCTTTTTTCATAATGTTCAATTGCTGTGCGCACCGTCCCCTCGAAAAAGCGATTGCCCATCGAATGGCACAAGACATTGACTTTATTGCTGTAATGCACACCTATCCACCCGATAAGATCTCCCAAGGGTTCGCCTTTTTCAGAGGCTCGTTGCCAATTACGCGAATATGACAAACCTCCAGCGTGCCAAATAAAAGAAATCACGGTCTGAATGGCGCTGTCCCCTTGATTGTCTAGAATTTTTTCTATCGAACGCAAACACTTCCGCTGAAAATTTACTTGTTGGCCCCACATCGCATGGAAATACAGCAGCACCTCTTCATTTCCTGTTTCACCTAACCACTTTGAAACGTCAGCGGATTTTAGTTCTTGAATTGGACATGCGAGCCGAATTTCCCGTTTGAACTTTCGACCTACCAACTCCCCCAGTACAATGGTGCTGTCCCAATGTCGCCATTCCACATACAAATGACGCTTGGTGGGTTGCTGACCAGACGAAAAACAAGGGAAACTGAAGAAACAAGAGAGGAGGAAGACAAGTATTTTCATGTGGTGAGTCACCCGGCAATTTTGATTTGTCGGACAAAAGAGGTCTGACGGTGATGCGAACTGACAAACGAAGTTTGAAAGTACGGGACTTTCACTCGCTCTCCGTCCGCTTTATCTTTGAACTTAATGTAAATGATTACTAAATAAATATTTGTCATTGTAGCCAACTATAATTATCAATTGAAGTCCATACGGCAATGGCGCTGACGTTTGGCTCCATGCGCCTCGCGTGGAAACCAAACAGCTTGCCGCGCTCTTATTGGGTAATGCGCTCCGACATGCATTTGAATCCACTTTTGCCAAGGCCTGTGATGGCGCCGTTCTTTCCGTCATAGGTTAGCTTTCAATTTATTTATCATCAACTCAACTGCGTTGTCAACACTAATGTCAACGTCAAAAACTTTAGTACCGTTTTTTAAGACGTTGTAAATATAGTCCCACTCAACTTGAGCAATTTCGATCTTTTTATTGCCCTTTTGAAAAACCAGCTTATGAAACATTGAATATGGGTCAAATGGAGATAGTTCATCATTGTCTAATGTAAGTTGGTATCCACTATCCGTCAGCAAATTGATTGCACTGTTCTTAATTTTACTAAATAAAGTAGGCGCTGGTGTTTTGCCAAATTTCAGGCTTTCAATTTTTCTAACGTCAATCCAATCGTCGGTCGTCAAAAATGTCGAGTTTCTCTTTAAGAGTTTGGCTGTGTTTTTTAAAACGCTTGTTAACCCAGTTCTTCCTGCATAATAGTCAAAGTGGTTGTATTTGTTATCGCTTTCGATAACAGCCAGATCTTCAAAACCTACTGTGTTTAAATTGTCGCCATAACTCGCAGGTTGTCCATTTATAATTCGTCTCAATTCACAATGAAACCAATCTTCATCAGCACAAATCTCGATTTGAATTTTAGATTGGTCATTACGGTAGACTAAAAAATTGTCTGCACGATAATTTTCGACTTTCTCTGCTCGTAATAATTCATAATGAAAATCACTTGTCAAAAAATGAAAACTTGCCTTGATTTGGTCAAGGGTTGTCCTCTGGGGAGTTCTCATAAATATTTTGTCAAATAGTCCCATTTGTTTGTCTATATTATTCAGTGAATTATGCCTTGTCAGGACAGGCTTCTTCTGTGGCGCTTTCGTGCTCATCTTCTCCAAAATACGTTCTTTGCATGATGACATTTTATGCTTTACGCTTGTGTTGGATGTTCTCGTTGTCCATTTACTACATGGGTCAGATTGTTCCGGAACACTTCGATGTTCTTTTTATTCCAACCCCACGAGGTTACGGATGATGGCTTGTTGGGATCACAAATGCTATTAATAAAAAGTTGATCTTTTTCCTTTACAATTGTGATCATTTCCCCCCAGCTCGCTGCCCAATCCCATCGTCTGTATGCTCGAAAGAAGTCTTTTTCGTTGTGTTCAACTTGCCATTTTAAGTCAGCAATAGTCCGCTTAACCGCTTCCTGAAATTCTTCGTCTGTGTACCTGGTCTTTATCACTTGAAACTTAAGTCCGTTCTTTTGTATAAAAATGAATGCTATCGCCAAAATGAAAAACGGAACAGAAGTAGCCAATAGCTCTCCAGCAGATCGCACCCCTTCATAAGTATGCGTCACATAGATTTTATAAATGTTGTGAACTGTCAAGCCTGGAACTATTAGTAAGAACACCACTATAAAGTAGTGGTCTATTGTCTGACTAAATGTAAGCTTCAGTCGCCCGTCTTCTGTTTTCACTTGTGGTTTCAGGAATGTTTATTTTTTGTAGTCTGTCGCCCAGGCTTTTTCAAAATCATTTTTGTCAATTTTGTATTTTTCGAAGTCCTGAACATCTAACGGTTGGTCGGATAACCCTCCATAATTATCACAGATAAATTCGTCCGAATATTTTAGTCCCATTCCATTTTCATAGACTTGAATTTGTCTCAGTACCGTATGGTCCAGGTCTGTCTCAAAATAATATATTGATTTACCCCAGGAGCGAGTCAATTCGCCTTCGGTTGTTTCGTCCCAGTGTCTTTTGTAATAATTCATCTTCTTTCACTTGTTTGGCCTTTGTTGCTGCTAACGTTTAAGTATGGCGCGTTTACATTTTGACGGATGATAGTATCCTGTCTTTTATCTTTGTTCCGTACTCATCACCTTCTTGATAGTAGATAATTAGTGTACCGTATGTAGTGCCTTTCTGAATACTGAAGTGCGATATTTCATATTTTTGATTGTCCAACGTCATGGAACCAGCAAGGACATTGACCCCCGGATTTTCGTGCATCGCCTGCCTTACTTCTAACTTTTGAAAGTTCATCAGTGAAGAGAATTTCTCGAAGTGCTGACTAGCGAGTTCCTCCAGAGTGATCTCAAGATCGTCCTGAAACTTTAGTGTGCTAAGACTTATCGAAATGTGCCTGGATTCAAACCCATAAGTTCGTGTATTTGATTCATCATCACTCGATGAAACTTCATCAAGTTTAACAGGCAAGTCTATCTTTATGGAGGGATCTTCAAAACTGCTTGTAGTCCATGTTGAATTCCATAACTGCTCCGTAGTATCTGCTTTGAATACTTTTGTAAACAATGTGTAACCTCCAATTATGAGGAGAAATATTACTATGTTCCTTAGATATTTTTTATTGTTTGGTTGTTCGTCTAGCATATGATATGATAATACAAGGTGCATTTTTTACCGCAAAGGCGCAAAGCTTTCGTTAAGACGTTGCTTAACCTTAGCGTCTTCGCGTCTCCGCGGTAAACACACTCACTCTCCACTCTCACCACACACTTTTCCGATTCATCGTGCTGTTATTGCATAGAGCGTAGTACTTTCTTTTTTTCCTTTCAATGGAAATTCTCCCAATGCAATTTGCTGGTACGCGCCATTCAGCTGCATGCGCTCCAACAGGTCTGAAGACAGCAGGATGTTTACGTTTTGATTATTACATTCTCCCTGTATCCTCGACGCGGTATTCAATACATCGCCTGAGTAGACGATATCCTTTTTTATAACACCTATTTCACCGACAGTAGCCTCACCGATATGCAATCCCGCTTTGAAAGAAGGCAGCACGTCATACTTCTTACTGTAGTGTTCCTCTCTTTCTTCCAGGGCTTGCTGAATACGGAAGAAGCATAACAGACAGTTGTTTTCTGCAACTCCCACATCGGATGGCCACGATATCACTACCTCGTCTCCAACATACTGATAGATTTCTCCCTGGCTCCTCAGGATAGGTTCCGTAATATCCTGAAAAACATCTTTCAAGAGCTCAAAGAATTTTTGACTGCTCATTTTTTCGGCAATGGATGTCGAAGACCTGAGATCGAGGAACATAAAAATCCGTTCTTCCTGCCGCGGGTGGTAATACTTACCCGTTAGAAATTTCCAAAGTATGCCCGGGCCAAATTTGTCACTGACCTGCAGCATGAACTGGGTACAGGAAACTAACACGCCGAACAGAAAGACATTAATAAGAAAAGAAGGAGAGAGGATATTGAACCGTACTGTATTCACTGCCTTGGAAAAGGCATAAGAAAGATTTCCCTGGAAGGAATGATAGACCAAATTAACAGCAAACAATCCGAACACAATCAGTCCCACGTACGTAAAAATGAACATTAGACCGGCGTTGACGATCCCGAATGCAAATGACTTTTCCCGGTAACGGGAACCCAATTTGAATACCAGTAAATATCCGCCTGCTAAACCAACCAATGTTCCAAACACGACGCTCCCTATAAATTCCTCCCAGAATGGAAATGACCCTGATAACGTTTTCAGTGCAATTTGGTCATGAATAAAAAAATATTGGCTAATGAAAGAAATGCTGATGTACATTACCCAGCACAGCGAAATTAGCAGAACGGTCCGCCATTTTTTTCGAAGCCCCTCTTTGATTTTCATGCACTCACACTTCGGCTTTTATTCGGGTGAATGCTGAAGCGTGCACACAATTTAGTACATATACGCGGAATAATGTTCTCCGACTAGATCTAACGTGGTGCATAGAGACCAGTGCCATCGTCAATACTAGTCAGAACCATGTTTTATGGAAAGTCAACTTATCCTACGAAGTTTTAGCTTCATTGTCGTCCTGAACGTGCAATATGTGCAGAAGTCGATGTATGATTGGCGCAAATATGACCGCGGTGATACTCAAAAATGCTACCCCACTGTAAAGTGCGTAAAATGATGAAAATAACTTTGCCTCGTCAGATGTCATGTCGGCGACTGGCCCCATACCTGTTAAAATCATACACGCCATGTGAAAGCTATCAATCCAGTTTAGCCGTCCGATACTATGGTAGCCGATGGTTCCAATGATAAGAGATATGCAAATTAGAAACACTGCAAACAACCCATATCTTCCCAGTCTGATTAGGAAATGTGTTAAAGGAACAACTTTCTGCTTACGGTGCTCCAGCTTCATTTTGTAATATTTTGTTTTATGAATTCTGTCGTAATGACGGTTGCAAACTCTTCGTTTAAACTTGCCAATGCTGTTTCATGTATCAGGTCAGCCGGGAAATTCTGTCCATTAACTCCTTTCTTGTTAAAAGTTGCAGTTGCGTCTGAAACAAGAAAAGTGTCATAACCAAAATTGCCTGCCATTCTTGTAGTAGTTGAAACACAGTGGTCAGTTGTCAAACCCACGATGACAAGTTTTGAAATATTCTCATTATCAAGTCGTTCTTTTAAGTCTGTCCCAATAAAAGCGCTATTGACATTCTTTTTAATAATCGTTTCTCCGTCAATCGGTTTGACAATGTCTTTAAATGCATTTCCTTCTTTTGTCTCATTTAGCAAAGAGTTAGCGTTCGACGAACAATGTTTAATGTGAAAAATTGGAAGCTTTTTATCTCTCCATATTTTCAATAGTTGGCCGCAATTATTTTCAGCATTAGGATTGTTTCTTTGCCCGCCCCAATATTCTATATTTTCAAATCCTTTCTGAATGTCGATTAGTATTAGTGCTGGTCTGTCTGATTTTGAAATGTTCATTTGTTTGTTTTTTTGATTGTAGCACGGCCGGCTCCTAGGCTAATGGCTTTAATTTTCCCTGTCTTATTCCAGTTGGTCATATGATCAATGCCCTTTATAAAAATTGGTGCTAACGTCCATTTAAGATCAGGTTGCTATTTTAGATTGTAAAATGTTGCTGCATTATTATAAAAAATATCCTGTTTTTGCCCTTCGGTTAAGAATGGGGCATTTTCAACATTTTTAATAGAAAGTGGAATGGCATCTTCCCACGCCATTTGATCGGAGCCATACATGATTCGCTTTCCAAACCCTCCATCTATAAATGATTTGAGATAATCGTAAAATTCAGCAGGAGGTCTGAGCCAACTGATAGCTGCGATGTCAGCATATACCTGGGGGTAGACATTCATGATCGCCTTTGTTTCCTGCAACCAGGGAAATCCCAGGTGCATGAGCTGGATTTTCATTTTAGGGTGTTTTACTAAAACTTCTTCAATCAATTGTGGATTACCCAGGTGAGTTCTGAATTTTGGACAACAGGTGTAAGTTGTGTTAGGAAATGACATTCCCGTATGAAGGGCCACGGGAATTCCCATTCTTTCGCAAATTGCTAGATAAGGTTCGAATTCGGGATCTGCCAATGTTTTACCTTCATATTGAAGAGCAAGCTCTCCAAAGACAAGAAATTTTTTCTCTTGAAAATACCGGATAAAAGTAGCCGTATCAGGCAGTGGATTATTTTGTTTGTCGGGATAATCAAGCGCAGGAATGAATCTTACGGAATCTGCCATTTGAAAATTCCTGATTGTTGATAAACTGCCTTGTGCGATAGCCTTTACTACATTATTATTTTTAAGCGTGGCCAGCGTCATATCAATTACCTCTTGATCGTTCTTCCATTTCGGAATTTTTCCTGTTTTAGGGTTTGGAGGCGGCGGCTGCCCGTAATCACTAGCCAACTGTGCATGCAAATGCACATCTATGATTTTTCTCTGCGGAATCTTTTTTTGAGTAGGCGATAAAAAAAGCAAACACCCAATTATGATAGATAAAATTCGCATAAAAAAGGTTTAACAGTTTACAGATAGAGTAAAGCCATTAGAACGATTCGTCACCTCCTGTCTTCGTTGAATTGCTAAAGCCAGGGAAGAATTTTGCGATGATATTCATTTTTTGCATTCCTCGAATATAGATCTTTAAACTCATTTTTAATGCCGAGATTCTGAGAATGATCCAGCAGCAATATTTTATCTTGTGTACATTGGTGACCGATACTTCTTATCTTGGAACCAATGGAAATCCAGAAAATGCGGACTGAAAAAATACTCTTCTCGTTAGTAATCAGTGCCCTTGCTTTCGGAGCAGCTGCACAAAATAACAGCCAACGCAAAGAAAAGGTAGATTCAGCCAAATTGAGATTTCAACAGAATACTCATCCGGTTGTGCTGGATGAGCATTCAAAAATTATTCCCTGGTTAAAACCTCAATCCAGGGCCTACGATCAATTTCTCCGCCAACGCTGGAATTTTATAAAACACCACGTACCCAACAGTCCGGGACCTGAGCCCCGATCATCGTACCCTCAATATTATTTTTATTGCGCCTATAGGGAAAAGGGTGGCGTACTGGAACCAGACCAATGGATGAACGACATCGGCGAAAAAATTCCAAACTGGTTTGAGTCGGCAAGATTGTACTACGCGTACACCGGTGATAGTTCCGTGATGACTATCGTGAGAAAACTCGCCGACTATGCATTGGAACATGGAACAAGTCCCGCGGATTTTTCGTGGCCCAACTTCCCATACACCACCACAAATGCAGGCGACACTGTGTTCCGCGGTTTTACTTCCGCCAAAAGATTTTCGTTGCACGAAATCCAGGTTGATCATGCGGGAGAAATAGGATTGACCTATTACAGATTATATCTCTACACGGGCAAGGAGAAATATAAGCAGGCTGCAATTCGTATAGCAAATACGTTGGCAAGCAAAGTCCAGACTGGTTCTGCCGTTCAGTCGCCGTGGCCTTATCTTGTTATCATGAGCACCGGCGAAATTACGTCAGCGTACGGAGCTAACTGGACGGGAGCCTATTCACTCCTCAAGGCTCTCGCGGATCATCAACTCGGCGATGTGGCCGCATACCTGAATGCATCCAAAAAGGTGAAGGAGTTTTTGTTAAACTATCCCGCGAAGACAGGATACTGGACAGACGGCCACTCGGACACGCCTGTTAAGAGCAATACATATAAGAGTAACCTCAGTGCCAGCAACTTTAAATTATTCCTATTTGATCATCCTGAATTTGATTCGGCATGGAGATCTGATATTCCACGACTCATTAAATGGACGGAGGATAATTTTATTACCCGTGGCGCGCCAGGTGAACCGGCCAGTACGTGGGGTGCAAACATTGTGGGTGAACAAGATGACTTCTTGTTTAAAATGGATTATCAAACGGCACGTTACGCCGCCGAATGCGCCCGGTGGTATGCGATTTCCGGCGATAATGCTTATAAGGAAAAAGCTTATCGATCACTCAACTGGGTTACGTACTGCAATGACGCTAAAGGTATGGCGTTCGAAAGTCCACTGAGCAAAGACATTTCTAACTGGTGGTCCGACTGCTACGGCGAAGGTCCGAGAATGTTCTATCAGGTATTTGCCGCTATCCCCGAATGGGCACCGCCCCGTGAAAATCATATTTTGTATTCGGAGGGCGTATTAAAAGCAGTCAGCTACCAGGCCGATAAAATTCAATACACTTCGACTGACAAAACCGGTGTCGAGTTTTTAAGGACCGTTTTCAAGCCGAATTCGGTCACGATCGATGGTGTAGGTGTACCGTTGACATCAGATAAGAAAAAAACCGGCTATGCCTTAAGGGACCTGGGAGGTGGCGACTACGCAGTGACCATTACAAGAGTCAGGTCGGGAAAGGTAATTGTCACGGGAAAAATGACCTCGGTCCTTAAATCAGACGATCCTAAATGAAAAAATGGCTCGTCATCGCTGGGCTGTTAACTCAGATCGTTTTCCATCACGCGGAAGGCCAAAAAGAGTCCGTGCCTGTACTGCGGATAAAAATTGA